>JAYSVR010000337.1:0-1734 GCA_043718445.1 Acidobacteriota bacterium
AGGCAACGGCAACGAACGGCGTTGGCAGAATTGCGTGAGCGATTGGCCTTCGACGTATTCCATCACGACGTAAGGCCAGCCCTGTTCGGTCGTGCCGCCGTCAAGTAAGCGCGCGATGTTGGGATGTTCGAGGTCGGCGAGAATCTGGCGTTCGCGGCGAAAGCGGCGCAAGACTTCAGTGTGCAAGGGGCCGGGCGCGACGAGCTTGATGGCGACGTATTTTTGAAAGGCGTCATCGTCGCGCACCGCCAACACGACCAGTCCCATGCCGCCGCGACCGAGTTCACGCACGACGCGATAAGGACCGATGTGGCTGCCCGGCGCATAAGCCGCTTCGGGCTGACGCATCAACTCGGCGATTTCACTGACCGGCGAATCCTCAAGAAACTCATCAGATTCATCATCGCCTGCCAGCAATGACAAGACTTCCTGTTGCAGCGTTTCGTCGTCGTGGCAAGCCTCGGCAAGAAAAGAGGTGCGTTCGGCGCGCGGCTGTTCGAGCGTTGCGGCCAGCAGTTGATCAACTTGTAACCAGCGGGTGGGGGTCATTGTATTTTTTTTCAGCCGACCTGAGACGCTTTCCTGAAAAATCTCGCTATCGTCAGCACAGGGGAAAAATCGGTTTCCCCCACAACATCATCCGCAACATCATTGGGGGAGAAAAACATGAACTCTGAAACGCAAAAAACTTCGGTAGCCTTTGTCGGCGCTTCGTGGCTGGCCCTGCTCGTAGGCATGGCGGCTTATCTCATCGGCCTCTGGAACGCCACGATGCAACTCAACGAGAAAGGCTACTATTTCATCATCCTGATGTACGGCCTCTTCGCCGCCGTCTCGGTGCAAAAGAGCGTGCGCGACAAAACCGAAGGCATTCCGGTGACGCAAGTCTATTACGGCCTGTGTTGGGTATCGGTCTTCATCTGCGTCGCGCTGTTAGTCGTCGGACTGTTCAACGCGACGTTATCGGCGAGCGAAAAAGGCTTCTTCGCCATGTCGTTCGTGTTGAGTTTATTCGCCGTGATCGCGGTACAAAAGAACACGCGCGATATCGCCAGCGTCCCAGCCCAAAACTTCGGTTAGGCCGCGTCGGGCTGCATTTCTTTATGCAACCACAGCTTGGCTCTGGCCCATTCGCGTTTGACGGTGATGACGGCGATGCCGAGAACTTCGGCGACCTCTTCCACCGTCAAACCGCCGAAGTAACGCAACTCGACGATGCGGCTTTTTTGCGCGTCGAATTCGGCCAGCCGCGTGAGGGCTTCGTCAAGCACCAGCAATTCCGTTGAACGTTCGGGCGCGGCCATCGAGTTCTCCCCCAAGTCCACGCGTTGCGCGTCGCCACCGCGCTTTTGCACCTGGCGCGCGCGCGCGTGGTCTACGAGCAAGTGGCGCATGACCTGGGCGGCGACGGCGAAAAAGTGCGCGCGGTCTTGCCATTCCAGTTGCGACTGTCCGGCCAAACGCAAATAGGCTTCGTGCAACAGATCAGCGGTCTGCCACGTATGCCCCGGACTCTCGCGGCTCATCATGCGGCGCGCGAGGCTGTGTAACTCGGTTTGTACCAGCGGCAGCAATTGATCGAGCGCCGCCTGATCGCCCGCGCGCCAAGCGTGCAGCAATAAGGTCACAGGTTGCAATGAGGTCGTATTCGCCATCACGCCGCTGCTCTCTTTGCCAGAAGTTTGTGTTGAAGTCGAGATTGTTAGGGGGGAGTTTTACTGCCAACGGAGCAAT
>JAYSVR010000338.1:0-45940 GCA_043718445.1 Acidobacteriota bacterium
AGGCTTTATGCTGACGCCCGCCTTCGCGGGCTGAAAGCAATGAAGCATTTCGTGAAAAGATTTGGGTAATGACAAGGCTAACGGTCGGGCTACGGACACGGCGCGCATTTGCAAACGGCTATAACCTTTAGTCCAGATAAACGGTTGCCGTTACGCCCTCGCCCGCTGGACGAATTCAGCCTTTGCCCCTTACACTGACCGCCGCTTAACACTAAGGCTTTATCTTCTTCATACAATTTCATACGTCGTAATCAGGTTTGATCGTCCAGTGGGCGAATTAACGTTATGACCAGAAAATCCCCCGGCAGTACGATCAGCGAACCCGCCGCCAACGACTTGCGCGCGTTTCTCGTATGGCTTGCGCCCAAACGCCCAGCCGACGGTGCATCTTACGAAGCCGCCCATCGCCGCCTGACCATTTTTTTCGCCAGCCGCCAATGTCTTGAACCTGAAACGCTGGCCGACCAAACCCTGGACGTAGCCATGCGTAAAGTGGCGGAAATCCCGCCCGAAGCCTCGCCGCTCGCTTACCTCATTGGCATCGCCAAAAACGTACATCGTGATTATTTGCGCGAACAGCAACGCGAAGAGGTACGGCGG
This sequence comes from Acidobacteriota bacterium, assembly GCA_043718445.1. Taxonomy (GTDB): domain Bacteria; phylum Acidobacteriota; class Blastocatellia; order RBC074; family RBC074; genus JACPYM01. Next base: position 601 of record JAYSVR010000338.1, read on the forward strand.
CAAGTCTCAAGTTCGCTCATCGCTCCGCCCGAACCGCGCGACCTCGAAGCGCGCCACGGTTGTCTCGAAAATTGCCTGACTGAGTTACCTGCCGATGAGCGTGCGCTGGTGCTGGCTTATTACCGCGAATCTAAACAGCAGAAAATTGGCGTGCGAAAAGAACTCGCCGAACGCGCCGGACTGACGCTCAATGCCTTGCGCAATCGCGTCTTCCGGCTCAATCAACGGCTGGCCCTATGCCTAACCGATTGTCTCGCGCACAACGCCGCGTGATGTTTTGCCCTTTTCCGCCATTCACTGATGAGCGGGAAGCTTATGGGTAGATAGCCCAAGAGTAGTAAGGAAGATAGTTGAAATGCCGTTAGTAACTGACAATGAAATTAGAGCGTATCTGCTCGGCACTTTGTCCCCCGCCTCCCGCGAACAGATCGAAGACTCGCTGCTCGTCTCCGACGAGGGGCTGGCGCAACTCGAACTGGTCGAAGAGGAATTGCTTGACGATTACCTCACCGGCCAGCTAGGCGCGACCGAACTCCCCGCGTTTGAGCAACACTTTCTGACGACGCAGGCGCGCCAGCACAAGCTCGAATACCTGCGCGCGATTCGTGACATCGCCGCGCGCACTGCAACGCAAACGACTATGCAATCGGTTCCCAACAACGTCCTCCCTTTTCGCGCCAAAGCCGCCGTCGCACCGCGTAACTTCACGCGCGCGACGTGGCTGAGGCTGGCGGCAGCTTTGTTGTTGGTCGGCACGGCGGCGCTGTTCGCGTGGCGTCTCTGGCCGCGTACTTCAAACAACGAATCGCTCATCGCGCTCAATCGCGCTTACGCCACCGGACGCCCCTTTGAACCGCGCATCGGCGGATTCGATTACGCGCCTTACGCCCCCACGCGCGGAGCCAGCGATCCCGAAACCGAAGCCCGCATCCTGCGCGAACGCGCCGAACGCATCCTGCTCGACAACATCGCCGAAAAGAATTCGGCAGCAAACCAACACGCGCTCGGCAAATACTATCTGGCGGATAAACGTTTCGATCAGGCCATCGAACAGTTCAACGCCGCATTGAAAGACTTGCCCAACTTCGCCGAGTTGCACAACGACCTCGGCGTAGCCCTGCTCGAAAAAGCCAAGTTCGAGAAACGCAACAACCAGCCCGGCGACAGCCTGCAACACCTCGCCGCCAGCCTTGAATCCATCACCCAGGCGCTCAAGTTGCAGCCCGATTACCCGGCAGCGGTCTTTAACAAGGCGCTCTGCTTGCAGGAAATGTACTTGCCGCGCCAAGCCATCGAAGAGTGGGAGAAATACCTGCAACTCGACCCTAACTCCCCGTGGGCCGCCGACGCCCGCCGCCGTCTCGAAGAACTCGAAAAGGCTCCGTCAAACATCACGGTCAACGACGACGAATTGTATAAACAGTATTTGGCGAGCTACGCGGCGAGCGATGTCGAACGGGCTTATGATTTGTTTTGCCAGGGTTACTCCACCACCGGCAACGCCATCACCGAACGCCTCATTGACGACCACCTCGCCGCACGCAATCAGGGCGATACGGCCACGGCGGCGAATAAGTTGAACCTGCTCGAACAACTCGGCACGCTGGTTTATCTGCGCGCGACTGATCCTTACGTGCGTGATGTAGCTCGCTTTTATCAGCAGCTACCGGTGCGGCAATTGGCGACGGTGAGTCAGGCGCGAGTTCATTTGAATGAGGGGCGCCAACTAAGGACGACGAAGCAATTAGAAGCCGTAAAGCAATATCAGGCCGCTTCGTCTTCATTTCAGCAGATAGGGGACGAAAGCGAAGCGAAGATGACAACGTATTTGCTTGGCAGACTTCATTTGCGGCAATTGAATTTGAGTAAGAGTCAAAAGCTATTTCAGGGGCTAAGTAGTTCAGCGAACCCATACTTATGGTTACGTGGGATGAGCTTAAATGGGATGGCTGATTTCTACGGTCTTCAATCTCTACCAGATGAAGCGATTCACGCGAATCAGTCAGCACTTATGGTTTCTATACAACTTGGCAATATCAATCAACAGGTTACGAACGCAAGTTCTTTGGCATGGAGATATAGTGAACTGGGTAACTGGGAGCAAGGGTTAAATAGTCAAACACAGGCATTAGGACTTGTAAGCCGAAAACCAGCTAGCCATCAACAGCATTGGGCTACTTATATTGAAACAGCGCGCCAGCTATTTATTGCTGGATTCAATACAACCGCGCTTGCTTATCAACAAGAAGCATTGAACATTGAACTAGCAACAAAGCGCCATGTACAGCTTTCGCGAACTTATACCGACCTTGCTACGATGTTTGGCCGTGAGGAACGTTTCACAGAAGCTATTCCATTAGTCCAAGAAGCCGTTGATATTGGAGTTCGTCAAGGCACCGAAAAGGTAGGGCTGGAGATTCAAGCCTATAGCGGTTTATATCTCGCTGACTTGCAACGCAAAGCAAGAGATTTTGGAGCAGCCTTGCAAAGCTATGAGCGCATTATTAACCTCAATAAGCAATTGGGTGTTGAGAAATATGACTTTGAAGTTTACCGCGGAAAAGCTCTAACAGAGATAGCCTTAGGTTATACCGAACAGGCTAAACACGATTTGGCTCAGGCCTTAGCTATTTTTGAGCGAAATCGTAATCATATCTTCGCTGAAAAAGAGCGCACGATTTACGTTGATAAAGAGTACGAGATTTATGATACAGCTATTGACTACGCGATTGCAGAGAACCCGCAAGCAGCCTTTGACCTTTCAGAGAAAGGGCGCGCTCGTTCTTTGCTAGAAGTAATAAAAGGTAGACGTTTTGTTAAGGCTAACAATGTCGATAAGATATTATCGGTAGCTGAACGTCAGCAGCCACTTTCTCTTCGGGCTGTGCAACAACAAATCCCGCCTAACACAAGCCTGCTGGAATTCACCTGTTTGCCTGACCGCCTGCTCGTTTTTGTGATTTCGGGGAACAGCTTTACCTATAGCCAGAACTTTATCTCTCTGCCCTTGCTTGAAAAGAAGGTGCGGGCTTTTTTACTGGCGGTGTCAGAAACGTCTTCAACAGATAATCACCAAACTAAAGCACTTGCTGCTGAACTCTATCAGATTTTGATAGGACCGCTTGACCCTTTATGGGCCGAGGCGCAAACGATTTGTATTGTCCCTGACAAGGTTTTGCATTATTTACCCTTTGCTGCGCTATTTTCCGTTCAACATCAAAAATACCTGATCGAGAGTCACGCTCTCGTTACGGCGCCTAGCGCATCTGTTTTCCTGCTCTGCCTCGAACGTGCCCGTTATCGCAAGTTAGTGACAAACGAGAGAGTGCTAGCTATAGGAAACCCGCGCTTTGATCCCGCAGTTTACCCGCAGCTACCCGATCTAATGGCCGCGACACGCGAGGCGAATAATATTGCTAGCAATTACAGCCGCCACCATATACTAACTGCCGAGCAAGCTACTGAAGAAAAAGTCAAAGCGCAGTTCAAACGGTCAACGATCATTCATCTCGCTGCCCATGGTATTATTGATGAACGATCTTGGGCTAATTCGTGGCTAGTGTTGGCCAAAACTAAAGCAAATAATGAAGAGGACGGTTCATTACGCGCATACGAAATCACACAAATGCAATTGCCAGTCACGCGACTGGCTGTATTGTCAGCTTGTCAATCAGGTATTGATCGCTTTTATCGGGGTGAAGGCATGACCGGGTTAGGGCGCGCATTTCTGGCTGCCGGGGTACCAACTGTAGTAGCAAGCCTGTGGAGGGTGGATTCGGATGCTAGCGCAACTTTGATGATTGAGTTTTATCGGCAGCTAAAATCAAATTCTGCCTCTCAAGCATTAAGGCAAGCACAACTTGCCTTAATGCACAATGCAAACGCACAATACCAACATCCGCGCTACTGGGCAGCTTTTTCTACGTTCGGTAGCGACTCATTTCTTTAACAAACTTTGGAGAAAGACTATGCAACTCATTACTCATGACTTACCGAAAAAACCTGCTGCTAAAATTGTCGTCGAAGGACTTTTTATCCTTTGTATCAACGAGCAGACGCGCACTGCTGAGTTGGGGATATATGAATACGCGAATGAACATGAGTTTTTCATTCGTGTTAGTAAAAAGAAGTACAGCGATATAACGGTAGCGGGGAAAGGTGGCGAGGAAATTGCCAGATTGAGTGCGGAATTTGAGATTCCTTCAGGAGACGTTTCAATCAATCTGGCTGAACGAGAGCCAGATATTACTTGCTACAATCACCCAGAGCTTTCTAGTGACTCATTTCGAAGTGATGCAACAGATTTAACCACTTCAGTTTTTAAAGGGCGAGCGGAGTTCATCTCAGACTTTCGCTGGGTAATTGATATTGAAGGGGAGCGATTCCGTAGTCAGAGAATGAAGATCGTGCCTGGGATACTTAAGCGAAAGATCAAACTTTCTAACGGTATTATTTGCACTGAAAAGTGGGCAAGCAGAGAAGTTAAATCCGCATTCCCGCTAGCAGCCGATATGGCAGGACATAACATCGGCTCTCTTTATTTTTGGGTCGCCGCCAAATTGGGCATCTACATTCCCACGATGACTGACAATCAGGAACTTATTTTGGCATATAGCGAAGATGGCATCCCTGCAACTTTACCCTTGCCTCAATTAGAAGAGGGAGCTTACTACGAGATACTGCTTAGTAATAACTGCCCTGAAGGCTTAGATAAAGAATTCTTTAAGCAAAGCGATTTTCAGTGTTATTACAATGTCTTTGATGTCCCGGCGTCACTCCGCCTAGACTTTGCAGCATTAAGCGGCCAAGGGAATGAACGTTACCCTTGCGATGTTGTATTTCTTGGCGCGACGACAGAATTGCCGTAAAAGGAGAAAACCATGTCACTTGTAATTGAGTTAAAAAATGACATCACTTATTTTCCTCAAGAGAATGGAAGCTATTGCGGTCCAGCTAGTGCGCGAATGCTAATCCGCCACTTCAAGTTAGTAGATAATTCAACCCAACTGCCAAGCCAAGACGATTTAGTTGGACAGCAAAATAGCGGCAACATACCAACCAACCACGATTGGTCTAGTTTTGTCACTAAGCCGTTCAATTTGGTCTACATGCTGAATGCTTATGGAGGTTCAGATGTGGACATGAAGCATCGTTATTTTGAGATGGGCACAGCTACTCAAAGGCAAACAGCCTTCCTTCGCCAACTTAGGGTGATTGCGGAAAGCGACACAGCAGATTCTGTTGCAATTATCCCCGTGCATGATTGGGGGCATTGGGTAATTGTGTCAGAATACGCAAAGAGTACCGTTCCTGGAGGTGTTACCTATCCATCCTTTATCGGAAGAGACCCGTATTTTCCAATAGATGACCCTCAGCATCCAGATACGCCCCCTGTTATAGTAGGAAGTTCAAGTGCTGGCACCTTGTCTATCTCTGAGGCAGGCACTATAAATATTGCCGACCATAAAAATAATTTTAAACGTAAAACGAACTACGTTTTAGTTGGTCGGGGCAATGAAGTAGATGACCCCTCTATTGTTGTTGGCAGAAGGAGATTTCCTCTCGACCCTCCATCACCCGAACCCACACGCAAGCCAATCCCACGAGCTTCTGCCGCTAAGGTATTATTGCAAAGGCTGTATGATTATGGGGTTCTTCCTTGCTTGTCCGGTAGGTATATGAAGGGCATGGAGCCAGGAACGCCACTTCGCGTTAAACGGTTGGATTACCCCGATGGTGATAGTGATTACTATTTGATTGGTTTACAAGACAAGGTGAGCCACCACAACCGCATGCTAACTCGATTAGAAGTTCAGACGGGTTACTATTTAGATTCTTTGACTGTTACTCCAATGAGATACTTACTTGATCAGGAGCAAAATAATCAAGATTTAACTGATTTCACGAAAGCTAGAATCGCCATTAGATTTGGCGGACTTTCAAACTCTTTGGCCATGGAGATAGAGGCGATGCTGAATACTGTTAATAAAAATTTGATATGGTTTCCTTGCGAGCAGTCTCATTCAGCATTTTTCCCCTTTTACGTACTTCAATATCAAGGGAAGACCATATACATAAGAATTGATGGTGCGGTCTTTGACAGGCTTACCCCACCCCTCCTGTCCTAACTCAGTGGCTCTGGTGCAGGCTGTGTAAAAGGGTATAGAAGCACACATATTGACAGTTGCTATTACACGGGCGTTACGCACGCCATCGCAAATCAATGGTGTCGTATCCGTAAACAACTTTTCCATAAAGGAGAAAGCAAATGAGCAAGATTCGCATTCACTTTGATGACCTGTGTGCGTTTTTCACGAAGTACCCTGAGCGTCTGATGGTAGGAATGATGCCCACGGAAGGCGATGGGGCGGAACACCGACATGAGCCGCACGTCGTCATTCGGCAGGGCGGCGTAGTGGTGCGGGAATATCGGGGCTTTGACGAAGTTCACGGCGATATTTCGCTGCGCGTCTCTCCGCAGGCGCTCCGGTCAGCCTCCGCGTGGGCGCGAGTACCGACTTTATTTACCTCAGGCTATCGTTACTGCTTCCGTGACATTTCAGCTACTTCATACATACCTTAACGAAAGGTTACTGTATGAATCCTCCTTGTGAAAATCATCCATCGGTCGAAGCCTTGCAGCTTTGCGATCAGTGTTCGCGCTTCCTTTGCCGCGAATGCCTGGGCGAGCCGCTTGAGACGGTGGCGCGTACTTATTATTTTTGTTTTGCCAAAGCGTGCGATGCGGCCTTTAACAAACGGATCAAACTTAAGCTCTTGCCGCCATTATTGCTGGTGCCGAGCTATCTATTTTGGATGTTCCCCTGGTCAAAATCTTCGTGGCTTTTTCTCGGCCTAAGCTGGTTAATCGTCACGCAGGATTTAAAATACTTTCGCGCTTATCGCCAGCGGGTCAAGTTACGCCAAAACCTCAACCGTCTTTGTTAGACCGGCTTGCCATCGTGCGCCTGCGGTCTTGGCGTAAGATGGTTTAGGCCCGTCACGCAATGATGGCAAATCAGCCTGAAAAAAAACTGATGCCGCGCCGTGATGTTTTGCCTGCTCGCTACATCACCAAGTGAAAGGGAGGTAAAAAAATAGAAGCAAATCAGCTTTCTCCTCTTTTTCAAAACCTCAGATTTATAAGGAGACAAAACGATGAAATACAAGAATGCAAATCGCAAATTATGGCTGGCTGCCGCTTTCCTGAGCATCGCCGCGTTGGTAACAGCGAGCTATCTTGGGTGGTCAGCCCAAGCGGCGCGCCCACAGCAACAACCGTCCCCCAACTTAAAGACCACCTTCCTCAACCCGGCAGTGGCAGCGTTGGCGACTGTACCCAAGCTGCAAAAAAATGATCCCCCGCAGATCGAGCCGCTGGCTTCCGCGAAATGCGAAGCCAACTACTACCTCGACAATGCCGGGACCATTACCACCGGATGGAAGAACCTGGGAAATGTCAGCGGCCTGAATAAAAAGCAAAAGTGCAAGATCAAGGCCGAGCAAAACGGACACTATGCCAAGGAGAAATTGCTCCAGTATGCGCCTGTCGGAAGCTCCAACTTCCTCGCCATCTGCAATGCCGGCAAGTTGTGCGTGGGCTTTGATTCCCGCGTCGAGGGAAAAACCTATACCAAGGACGGCGGCGCTTGTACGCCGGTAGGATGCACGAAACCTAATTGCCCGTGGAATGGCTATCAGTAAACGCCTGGCTCTTGGCACGATGACTGGAGAAGAACTGTTAGGTGATACCTATCGGTGATTTCCAGTTACGCGAATTTTCTCGACGGGTCGAATCCAACGCAATCGCGCGCCGTACTCGCCAGCCCGCTGTTATCTAGTTAACAACCTTCACTACTCACCCTGGCCGTCACTGTGCGGCAAGGGCGAGGAGAAGTTTGTCTTTTCTGCGACGCGCACCGTCTGAACGCTGTCGCTCAAGGAGAAAACCCATGACACGCCGATTTTTGTTCGTACCTCTTATTTATAATGCTGTTGTCCGGGCTGACCGTACCGGTTGGTACCCGCGGCACCGCTTGTTGGTCTTCACGTTGGCATTGTTCTTCAGTGTCGTTTTTTGGAAGGGCGGCTATGCCTGGCTGGCGGCTCCATTGGCGCACGCACGCGGCGCTGCGGCAAGTATGCCATTGAAAGAACCCGCTTCCGACTTAATGGGGACGCGCGCAACGTTGGCGGCCACGTTGGCGGCAACGTTAGTGCCCACGTTGGTGATGGATAACTGCGCCCAACCGGAAGCGATTACCGGTACGGGGCTATTCAATTTCGATAACTCCATGGCGACGACTGGCAGTCAGGCGCAGGGCTTTGCCGGTTGCAATGTCGAAGGTACGACCGGCATTGAGCGCGATTTGTGGTATCTCTGGACGGCCACTTGCACGGGCGGCGTGACGATTTCCACCTGTGGGTTGACCGAGGTGGATACGAAAATGGCGGTGTATAACACGGCGGAATGCCCAAGCAGCGCTTCGTCGCTGGTGGGATGCGACGATGATTTTTGTGACACGGAATCTTCAGTGACGTTTCAGGCAGTGACGGGACGCCGTTACTTGATTCAACTAGGGAATTATCCCGGCGCGGCGGGCGGGCGCGGACAATTTCGTGTCACGTGTGATGGAGCGCCGCGCGTAGCTTGCTGTTTGCCGAACAGCACCTGCGAAAACCTCAGCGCAGGCGATTGCCGCGAACGCGGCGGCGTGCCGCAAGACGCCAATGTCACATGCTCTATGAATACGTCCAACGTAGAGAACGTAGAGAAGGCTCCACGGCAACCCTACGAAAACCTGGTGCCGCGTGAGTGGCAGCCCAAACATACGAACTTCAATCTCGATGGCAACGGCAATTACGTTGACGACGCCATCGAACGGCTGGACTTGAACGCACAGATTGACGTGTTGGTGGCTTGCAACCGGCAACCGACCAAAGGCGATTTGCGGCGCTTCAGCGCGTTGGGCGAAATCGGATACGTGGCGCGCTACATTCCCGTGGTGCAGATCAAGCGCATCTCGGTGGCCGCCTCCATTCGGTTGGGGCGCGATGAACGGGTGGCGCACGTCGAGTTAAATCGCGAGGTATTTCCCACAACCGACGTCAGCGTGCCAGCAATCAAAGTAGCGGGCAGTTCGGTTTATAACCCGCTCACGGTGGACGTGGCCTTTCCGGGCATGGACGGCAGCGGCGTCAATATCGCCGTGATTGATACGGGCGTAGACGACGGCGTGCATGCCAGTTTGCCCGCCAGCATCTTCGTGGGCGGATTCGATGCGACGACGGGGGGCGGCATTTATACCAACCCCAACGACGAGTTGAGCCACGGCACCCACGTGGCGGGCATCGCCCTGGGGCGTCAAATGGGAGCCTTGCGCGGTGTGGCGACCGGCGCGGGATTAGTAGACGTTCAAGTTTTCAGAACCGGTTTCAGCACGACTGCCGCCGTCATCATTCAAGCGGTGGACGTATGCATCACTAACAAAGTCGCCTGGAATATCGGCGTCATCAATATGAGTCTGGGCGCCTGTTTCAACTCCAACGGGGGCGATGCCATGAGTCAGAGCGTCAACGCGGCGGTCAATGCCGGCATGGTCGCGGCGGTTTCCATGGGCAATGCAGGCGGCTCTTGCGGCTCGGCAGGCAATATGATCGTGCCCTCTCCGGCGGCGGCGGACGAAGCGATTACCGTGCAGGCTTCGTCTTATCAAGGGAACGTTGACCGCGCGAACGACACTGTCGCAACCGGGTTTTATTTAACTGGCCCGCGTCTTTCCGATGGCGATTTGGATACGAAGGATGAGCAAAAACCTGACGTGACCGCGCCGGGCACCAACTTCAATGGGGGCGCTGGCGTGCAATCCGCTGCTTTCAATACGGTGAACGGCTATGTGCGCAAGCAGGGAACTTCGATGGCCGCGCCGCACGTAGCGGGACTGGCCGCTATCTTGCGTCAAAGCAAACCGTCGCTTTCTCCCGCAGCCGTCAAGCAATTGATTCTCAATACGGCGGAAGATCGCGGCACTTCGAGCGGTTGGGAAAAAGATTGGGGGCGCGGATTGATTGACGCCTACGTGGCGATGCAGGCCATCAAACAAGCGCCGTTGGCCGACCTGAACTTCCCTATCAATTGCAAGAGCGCGGGGGCGCTAGCGTGGACCTCGCCTTATGTTTTCCCCTCCAATCCGATCATCGTCGAAGGCGTGCCGAATCAGGTCAACGTCACCGTGTGCAACGACGGGCCGAACGTAGCGGGCGCGTTTCAAATCCAGGTCAAGCTGCACGATTTCAGTGGCAGTGTTTACGGCATTCCGTTATGCACGATTGACGTACCCGGTCTGGCGGCGGGTGGATGCACGACGGTTTCTTGTCCGTGGATTCCGCAAGTCTCAGCCACGACGGGACAGGCCCACGCTTGTTTGCTGGCAGAAATCGTTTACGGCCAGGACAGCAACGCCGACAACAATTGCGCGCAACAAAACCTTCAAATTCAGGCGACGATGTCACCGGCGCGGTTTCGCTTCGAGGTCGTCAACACTACGGACGAAGACTTGGATGTCGAACTGCTGCATGACTTCGTGAGTTGCGGGTCTGAGAGCTGGACGTTGCAACTGCCGGTGACGAAGTTCTTCTTGCGCGCGGGCGCTCCGCCCCGCATGGTCGAAGCCTTTCTCGATCCACGGGCGGAACAGCAGGGAGCCAGGAAATGCTCCGTCTACATCTTGGGTACAAACAAACCCCCTCTCACGGGTAATCCGCCTCCTATTCCTAAGCGAGTTTCGCTGGGCGGTGTCACTTTGATTGCCCAATTACCCAACATCACCGATTGCAATCGCAACGGATTGCACGATCCGCTCGACATTGAATTCGGTCGCAGCAAAGACGTTGATCGCAACGGCATTCCCGATGAATGTTCGCCTCCCAGAAGCCTGATTTCAGGCGTCGTGAGCAATTGCATCACACCCACGAAGAAAGTGCCGGGCGTGGTGCTGACCACGAACGAACCGACGGCGCGCCGGGTGACGACCAACAACACCGGAGCTTTTTCGCTGGAGCGTGTGACTTCGAATGGCTTTTCGCTGACGCCCACGAAGAGCGGCGACGTGAACGGCATCACCAGTCTGGATGCGGCAGTTACCGCGCGTATAGCGGCAGGAACCATTCAGTTTCCTCCCTGTCAGCAACTGGCGGCGGATGTGAACGGCAACGGCAGCGTGACTTCGCTGGATGCCGCGCAAATCGCCCGCATAGCGGCGGGACTTATTATCGTGCCGGCCACGCAGGTCGGTACGTGGAAGCTTCCGCTGGGCAAACGCGACATCCCGCCGGGCGAGACCGCCGTGCCGGATCAGAACTTCGACGCTGTGCTGGTGGGCGACGTAAACGGTAGCTGGACGCCGCCCAGCTTACCCGGCAGCTTTTCGCTCCAGCGTGCGGCGGCTCCGCAAGTGCAGCTTCCCATCTCGTTGCCGATGCTGACGGCGGCGAACGGCGCGAGCCTGACGATTCCGCTGAATGTTGGCGGCACGTTGACGGCGCAGGACGACATCATCGCGTATGACTTGATCGTGACCTTCGACCCGACGGTGTTGAAGTTGCAGGCTACACCGGTAGACGCGACAGGCACGTTGAGCAGTGGCTTGACCGTGACGCCCAATGCAGGCACAGCGGGGCAATTGACCGTGTCAGCCTTTGGGGTAAACGCCATCGTCGGCACGGGTACGTTGCTCAATCTCAAATTTGAGGTGATTGGCGCGCCGGGCAGTTTGTCGGTGTTGAAGATTCAAAAGATGTTGCTCAACGATGACGCGCAAACCAATCTCACCGATGGAAAGGTTACGATTCCTCCGGGTTGCCCAACGGTGACGAGCATTGTGCCGACCAGCGGTGTGATAGGCAGTGTGGTCACGATCACGGGCACGAATTTCACGGGAGTGACGAGCGTTAAATTCTTTAACAACGTGACGGCCACGATAACGAACAATACCGGTACGCAAGTTACGGTGACGGTTCCAGCCGGAGCCGTGACAGGCCCGATTACGGTCAGCAAGACGGGATGCGCAGATGTGCAGACCCCTGTATTCACGGTTCCACTCCTGTGCCCGACGGTCAGCGGAATTAGTTCCACTAGCGGCGCGGTTGGTTCCAGCGTAACGATCACAGGCACAAACCTCTCGAACGTAACGAGTGTGAAGTTCGCTAATAATGTGACGGCGACGATCACGGGCAATACGGCTACGAGTGTGACGGTGACGGTTCCAGCGGGTGCGGTGAATGGCTCGCTTACGATTAGCAAGACGGGCTGTGCTGATGTTCAAACCGCTCCGTTCACAGTCACAGGCGGTTGTAACGGTGTGACGATTACGGTCAATCCCGCGACCCTTGTCGGCGCTATGGTGAATCAGGCGTATAGCGTGAACTTTACGGCGACCGGCGGAACCGGGCCATATCAATTCACGCTCGCGGCGGGCGGATTGCCGAACGGCGTAACACTGCCGACCAACGGAGCCTTAACGGTCACGCCGACGGCGGCAGGTACGTTCAACTTCACGGTCAAGGCGACGGATGCCAACAACTGTATGGGTACGAGGGCTTATTCGCTCACTGTGAGCGGAGTAAGCGCCGGGCCACTGGCGAGCGTGTCGGCGGCTAATTACAAGACGCCGCTGACGCCGGAAATGATTGTGGCGGGCTTCGGTTTGAATCTGGCTAGTGGTACAGCGGTAGCGAGTACGGCGACCTTGCCTACGACATTGCTGGGTACGACGGCATCAGTGATTGACAGCTTGGGAACCGTGCGGCCAGTGTCGCTGTTTTTCGTCTCGCCCGGTCAAGTGAATTACTTGATGCCTGCGGGCATGCCGGATGGCAATGCGACAGTGACGATCACCAGCGGCAGCGGCGCGATCTCGTCCGGCACGGTAACCATCAATCGCGTAAGTCCCGGCATATTCACTTTCAACGCGACAGGGCAAGGCGTGCCTGCCGCACTGGCGCTGCGCGTAACGGCCAACGGAGCGCAAAGCTATGAAAGCATTGCGCAATTCCAGAGCAATAGTTATGTGTCGACGCCGATTGATCTGGGGCCGGAAAGCGATCAGGTCTTCCTGGTTCTTTTTCTCACCGGCGCGCGCTTCAACAGCGGCTTGTCGGGTGTCGCTGCCGACATCGGCAGCGTGAATGCGCCCGTGCTTTACGCCGGTGCGCAAGGCTCGCTGTTCGGACTGGATCAAATGAACATCCGCCTGCCACGCACTTTGATTGGCAGAGGGTTGGTGGATTTGACCGCAACAGTAGATGGGAAAGTCACCAATAAAGTGCAGATCAATATTAAGTAGTACCGTAGGTAAACCACGGCTTGTCGGGAGCATCTGCTGCGCGGCAGATGCTCCTGATCTCAGCAGGGAGGCGCGACAATAATGCGCAACGCTTGTGCAAATTTGTCAGTGCTAAACCCCAGTTTGAACAGCCGAATTGGCGTGAAAACTAACTCGTTCTAATAAAAGGAAACCATATGACGATTCGCAACCGCATTCAGTTCATGTTCCTGACCGCAGCCATCCTGGTGGCGCTATGTCTGGTCGGCGTTCGTCAACAAACAGCAGTGATGGCTCAGGCTCCGGCTCCGGCGAAGGCGCAAGAGATGCCTGTTGATCAGCAAATCACGATGGGCAAGTTTGCCAATGGGCTGCGCTATTACATCCGCGCCAACCAGAAGCCTGAGAAGCGCGCTGAATTACGGTTGGTCATCAAGGCCGGGTCAATTCTCGAAGACGATGATCAACAGGGGCTGGCTCATTTTGTCGAGCATATGGCCTTTAACGGTACGCAGCACTTTCCCAAGAATGAACTCTTCTCATTCATCGAGTCGTTGGGCATGCGCTTCGGAGCAGACCTGAATGCTTACACCAGCTTTAACGAGACGGTTTATATGTTGCAGGTTCCGACCGACAAGCCTGAGATGATGGATCGCGGGCTGCTCGTGTTGGAAGACTGGGCGCATAATCTCAGCTTCGATAACGCCGAGATTGAAAAAGAGCGCGGCGTCGTCAGGGAGGAATGGCGCGGGGGACGCGGGGCAGACGCGCGTATGCGGGACCAGTGGCTTCCGATTCTGTTCAAAGGTTCGCGCTATGCCGAGCGGTTGCCCATCGGCAAGCCTGAGATCATTCAAAACGCCAAGCCTGAGCGGTTGAAGAAGTTCTATACGGATTGGTACCGGCCCGATCTGATGGCGGTAATTGCGGTCGGAGATTTTGACAAGGCGGCGGTCGAAAAAATGATCACGTCGCACTTCGCCACGATTCCGGCGACGACCGTGCCGCGCCCGCGTTCGGCCAGCGATATCCCTGATAATCCGGGCACGTCATACGCAATCATCACTGATAAAGAATCACCCAACACAACGATTCAAATTAACACGATGTTGCCAGCACTTGAGCAAGGTTCAGTCGGCACCTATCGGCAGAAAACAATTAACAATCTTTTTTCAGGCATGCTCTCAGCGCGATATTCAGAGCTGACACAGAAACCCGATGCGCCATTCATTATGGCTTTCGCGGGACGCGGCACTAGCTTGGCACACGCCAAAGACATGGCTTCACTGGTGGCTTTGGTGAAAGAAGAGGGCGTCGAGCGCGGGTTGGATTCTTTGCTCGTCGAAGCCGAACGGGTTGCGCGCTTTGGCTTCACGGCGACTGAATTGGATCGGCAAAAACAAAGTGTGTTGAGGAATTACGAACGCCTGGCGGTCGAAAAGGAAAGCCGCGTGTCGGCCAGCCGCGCCGACGAATACATACGCAACTTTCTTGAAAACGAATTGCTGCCCAGTGCTGACGACGAATACGCTTTGCATCAGCGCTTCCTGCCCGAAATCACTCTCGCTGAAATCAACAAACTCGCCAGAGAATGGTTTCCTGATCGCAACCGCGTCATCATCGTTACCGCTCCGCAAAAGAGCGGCCTGGTCATCCCCGACGAAGCAAAGTTGGCGTCCATCATCAAGGCCGTCGCGACGAAGGAATTGAAACCATACATAGACTCACTCGCCGCTGCTGCGCTGCTAGATGCGATTCCGACAGCGGGCAAGATCGCCAAGACGATGACAAAAGAAGCCATTGGCATCACCGAATGGGAGCTGTCGAACGGTGTCAAGGTTGTGCTGAAGCCGACCGCTTTCAAAGCCGATGAAATCCTGTTTCGCGCCACCAGTCCCGGCGGCACTTCGCTTGCCGGCGACAAGGATTACCTTGCGGCCATCACGGCGACACAAGTCATCGGCGCTGGCGGGCTTGGCAAATTCAACGCTATTGATTTGCGGAAGCTGCTGGCTGGAAAAGTAGCCGCCGCCAGTCCCTTCATCGGCGAACTCGAAGAAGGCTTTAGCGGCGGCAGCTCTCGCAAAGATCTAGAGACGATGTTTCAGCTTATCTATCTCGGGTTCACCCAACCGCGCGCCGACGCCACCGCATTCAGCGCGTTGGCGGGACAAATGAAGCCCTTCTTGGCAAACCAGACAGCGTCTCCGCAATTTGCGTTTGTTGAGGCGCTCACGACTGCCAGGTATCAGAATCACCTGCGGCGGCGGCAGATGACAGCCGCGCTGATTGATGAATGGAATCTTGATAAGTCGCTGGCTTTTTACCAAGACCGCTTTGCCGATGCCAGTGATTTCACCTTTACCTTTGTCGGCAGTTTTGATCTGGCGACGATGAAACCGCTGGTTGAGCGATACCTGGGCGCGCTGCCTTCCATCCATCGAAAAGAAACGTGGAAAGATGTCGGCGTGAAAACGCCTGCTGGTGTCGTCGAGAAGAAAGTCGAAAAAGGCATTGAGCCACAGAGCCAGACGGCAATCATTTTTAGCGGACCGTTTGAGTATGACCAGACAAACCGCACGACCATTCGTGCCATGTCAGAAATATTGCAAACGAAGTTGTTGGAAACGATTCGCGAAGAACTTGGCGGAACCTATGGCGTCAACGCCAGCCCGAATTATCAGAAAGTTCCAAATCCCGAATACTCAATTAGCATACAATTCGGCAGCGATCCGCAACGCGCCGACGCTCTAGTCAAACGCATCTTTCAAGAGATTGAGTTATTTAAAACGCAAGGCCCGACAGAAAAGCAGGTGACTGACGAAAAGGAAACGTTGCTGCGGGAATTTGAGACGAACAGCAAACTGAATAATTACCTGCTGACTCAGATCGTGGCGAGGTACCAACATGGCGAAGACGCTGCCGCCATCTGGAACATCCCTGAGTCATATAAAAAACTTGACGTGGCGGCGGTTCAGCAGGCGGCAAAGAAATACCTAAACACGAACGCTTACGTAAAAGTGACGCTGTTCCCGGAAAAGAAATAGCCAGTGCCAGCGTTCGTGTGGCGATTTAGCAGGTTTGGATCAAATGAATATCCAGTTGCCGCGCTCGCTACAAGGGAAAAGGTTAGATGGATTTGACAACCACCATTGACGGCTAGGTGACGAATATACAGATCAAATAACCGACCACGTAGAGCTACGCAACGCCCTCCGCTCGCAAGCATTGCGACGGAGGGCGTAATTTTTTGGCGTTGCGCCGATCCGGTTGATAGGGCATAGTGCGCGCAGTAAAGAAATTGCTTTATTGATATTCCTTCTCTCGCGCAACGACGGTGATGCGCCACAAGCCCTTCCCACACTTTGAGGAGCGGCGGCGTAATGGATAAGTTCGAGAGCAGGCTGTTTACAAATACAGAAGCCGTTCTCGTGCCCTTCACCTGAACGCCAGAAGACAAGCCTTCGCTGCTCACGCCGTTACATCGAAGCCCTTTCCTTCACCCATTCGCTTCCATTCACCCCTCTAAAAAATCTGAGGGCCCTTGAAACAAAGGGAAGGTGCGCCCTGACCGCGCATCCGAAAAAAGAGAAAAAAGAATATATGAGTTTTTCAGAACTGGGTTTGCACCCGGCCTTAGTACGCCGCTGTGCCGCCCTTGATTACGTTACCCCTACTCCCATTCAACAAGCTGCGATTCCCGTTATCTTAGCAGGCCGTGATTTGATCGGCACGGCTTCGACCGGAACCGGCAAGACGGCGGCGTTCCTGCTGCCGTTGATTCAAAAACTTTCCATAGACAGTCCGGCGGTTGCGGCGGGCAAGAAAGCGCGTCACGAAACCGGCCAACCGGTACGCGCGCTGATTCTCGCGCCTACGCGTGAACTCGTGATGCAAATCACTGAGAACCTGCAAATGCTGGATGCTTCGCGCAAAGTCCGCGGCGTCACGATTATGGGCGGAGCCAGTGCCAGCCGTCAGCGCATGGAATTGATGCGCGGTGCGGCGGTGGCAATCGCTACGCCGGGCCGCCTGATTGACCATATGGAATCGGGTACGATCAAACTGAATCAGATCGAAGTGCTGATTCTCGACGAAGCTGACCGCATGCTCGATATGGGTTTTTTGCCCGCGATCAAACGCATTCTCGCGGCGCTGCCCCTCGAACGTCAGACTTTGATGTTTTCGGCCACGATGTCGAAAGGCATCGAAACCCTCGCGCAACGCTCTTTGCACAAGCCTGAAGTGGTCGAAGTCAGCCCGCGCGGACAAGCCGCCCTGACGGTCAAGCAAACGGCTTACGCGGTTTCGCTGGACAAGAAAATCGCGTTGCTAACCGATTTGCTCGAGCGCGAAAAGTTCGAACGCGTACTCGTGTTCGCCCGCACGCGCCGCAGTGCTGAACGCCTGTGGCAAATGCTGGCCTTGCGCAAGCACAAGGTCGAACGCATTCACGCCGACCGTTCGCAACCGCAACGTTCGGCGGCGATGCGCAGCTTCAGCACCGGTCAGTGCCGCATTCTCGTGGCGACCGACATCGCGGCGCGCGGCATTGACGTTGACGATATTTCGCACGTGATCAATTTCGATTTGCCTGACGTAGCTGAAGATTATGTTCACCGCATCGGTCGCAGCGGTCGCGCGGGCAAAGAAGGCGCAGCCCTCTCGCTCGTCACGCCTGCCGATGAATTGGTGTTGCGTGACATCGAGAAACTGACCAGGCAAAAAATCGAACGCATCGTATTGCCGGGTTTTGGCGGTATGGCTCAGATCGTGCAAGCGCCCAAGCCTTCTTACGCTGTCGTACGCGGCTGGGGTGGCAACGGCGGACGTTCGTTCTCGCCGCGTCGCGCCGGGCGATAAGTCTGGTTACACAAGACATTGGCCTTGATAAAAAGAGCCGCGCAGTTCCTTCTCTGAAAGAACTGCGCGGCTCTTAGTTTTTGGTGGCTCGTTAAAACAGAGTGCGGTAATTCATCCAACTCGCCACGTAATCAAACACCGTCCACGCTTTTGGTGACCAAGTAGCGCCGTCGGTTTGCCACTGTTGATCGCCCGGTTGGCGCGGCGCGACAGTGAGCGGCACGCGCACGTGGCGTTCGAGCATTGTGGCGTGCGAGCCGCCTGCACGAAAGACGTGAGCATCGCTGTGCAGGTAATGCACGAAGTTATTCGGCGCGTCGAAATAGGCTGTGCGTACGCGCCGCGCAATCTGTTTGTCGCCAGTGTAATTGCTCCGCCAGCAATGATAGAGCGAATCAAGCTTGCCGGTTTCGATCATCAGCGCGCGGGGCGCGGTGAGCGCGAACAACTCGGATGAATCAACATATTCGCGGATGTCGGCGTAATGCCAGTTCCAGCAACCGTGGCTGCCGATGAATTTGAGTACGCTTAAGTCGGGCGAAAAGCCTGCGGCGATGGTTACGTTCACGCGCGGGTCGAGCGCGCCCAGCCAGGAGGCCAGTTCGCCGCCGAGTGAAATCCCTACGACAATGATGCGGGTGGGGTCTACGTCGGGGCGCGTTAGCGCGTAATCAAGCGCGCGGCGCAAGTCCCACAGCCGTTCGCCGTCTTCTTCCCAATCGGTATACAACTCAGGGTTGGCGGTTTGCGCAGGCAAGGCAGGCTTGATTGAGGTGCGCGGGCCGTTGCCATTTTTCACGTCATCGCCGAGTACGTAATAACCGTTGAAATATCCCAGCATCGTGGCCGGGGAACTGCCGCCGCTGGTAATCAGATCGGCTACGGGACGATGGGAAGTATCAATCGCCATCACCATATAACCCTGTCGCGCGAAAGCATCGCCGTACCAATAAAACGAACTCGGGTCGAAAGTTTGAAAGGCGCTGCCGCTGTGTCCGTTGATGGCGATCACTAACGGACGCCGTCCCATGCTGCGAGTTGCGCCACGAATGCCGCTCAAGGGCTTGGCGATGAAACCATGCGATTCACGCGCGAGCGGCGTTCCGCCAAACGGATTCGCCAACGTATGTTTCAGCGTGAACTCGCTTAACCGGTAATTTTGCGGAAAGGCATTCGCATCATCGTCGCGTTTGGGATGAGGCAAGCCCAGCACCGGGGGCAGGTTATCGCGCAGGAGGGCGACTTCGGTTTTAAGCGGCGCGGGATTGCCCGCCATCAGCAGGTGTTCCAAGCGGCGGCGCGTACGAGTTTGCCAAGTGTTGCGCGCCGCCCCGGTTTTTCCGCCAAAGCCATACGTCAATACTTCAGCGCGCGTACCGCTAAAGGTGCGGGTGAATTGTTTGCCGTCCGGGTCGGTTTGCAGCAACGATCCGTCGAGCGCGCGTCCGTTGACCTTAGCCGTGAAAACCATCGAAAGGTTTTTGATCGCACTCACATCCAGCGCGCGAAAGCGCAAGTTGACGCCGTCCCACTGTTCGAGGATGACATCGTTTTCCATGCCATCGGTGCAGGTATTATCGAAGGCGTAAAACTTCAGCCGTCCGATGACGCCGCCGGTTGCGCCCGTGGTGGTATTGGTCGCGCGATCAAGGCGCAAGCGTGCGCGGTATTTGGTTTCATTGACGTAAAGATCGAATACCAGCGGCCCTTGCGCGGGCGTCAGGTATTCATAATTCCAGCCGGTCATTTTCCACTTAAACGCCAGCGGGTCAGTCGGCCTGTCAGCGGTCTTGCCGCTATGCGTAAAACGCGCGACGAATACGCCCTCGACTAAGGTACCGCGATACCATTGCCAATAGCCCGCGCCGATGCGGCAAAATTCCAGCGTACGCGTGGCTTGATTCCATGTGATGTGTTCCAGCCGTTCGGTGGTTTTGCCAGCCTCTGACAAGCTCGCGCCGCGCCACACGCCGTTGACTCGTTCGAACTGAAAGATGGAACGATCAGTCTGAGCGTTCATATACCACGTACCGGCGGGAGTGCTGTTGTCGGTTTGTGCGTAAGCTTGCGCTGATGCCAGCCCGAAAGCCTGAAAGCTGATGAGCAACGTCAATAATCTGATGAACGAACGCCATCGTATACCTGAGTTGGCGCATGGGTTAGCAAATGACTTCATAGATAGATAAATCCTGCCTTGGGTGCGCAGACGCTGCCGACGTTTGGGGATCGCTAGAGAGGAGCGCGACCGTCACGGCTTGTTCCGACGGCAAAAATCAAAAAGGGTTGCGTTGACCTGAGGATGCGCACAAGGTCAGTGAAAAGGCATTAACGGGGCTGCACTAAAATTGGGATGTATGGTTTAAGAAGGGCACCGACGCGAATGAAAGCTTAACTTTCAGTGACTAGATACCTTTTTTAGACGCGGTTTACAACCGGATTTTTGGATAGGCGCGGCGCGCGAGCCGCTTCCTGACCATCGGCGAATACGCTACGATGCGCGCCAAATCCTATCCAAATTCTATTTGAGGAGCTTCCCATGAAAACTATGCAAACAACTTTAGGGCTGCGCGTCCGTCTGGGGTTTTGTGTGCTGGCGCTGTCTGGCTTGACGGGCTTGGCCCAAACACCTGCGCTGCCTGCACCTGTCGAAGGCGGCAAAAAAATCCCTGAGCAAAACAAACAGTTTCAAGACAGCAGTCTTGACGTAGACAGTTATAAAAACCGCTTCGAGACCGAGAGCCGCGAAGTCTTCGCTAATCGCTACGCTCTCGTGGCGGCGCTGAAACTCAAGCCCGGTCAGCGTGTCGCTGACATCGGCGCAGGCACCGGCGCATTCACGCAACCGATGCTGCAAGCCGTCACCGCCAGCGGACATTATTTTGCCGTAGACATTTCGCCGCGCTTTCTCGAACTCATTCGCAAACGCGCCGACGAAGCCGGGCAAAATAACGTGACGACCATTCTCGGCGGATCGCATCACACGACTTTGCCTGTCAACTCGATTGACGCGGCCTTCATTTGCGACACCTATCATCATTTCGAGAAACCCTCGTCGGTGATGGGTTCGCTTTTCGCAGCCCTGAAAAAAGGCGGCACGCTGGTCGTCGTAGATTTCATCCGCGAACCCGGCAAGTCGAGCGCCTTTTCGCTCGAACACATTCGCGCCTCGCAAGCCGTGTTTCGCCAAGAGATCGAAGGCATCGGCTTTCGTTATAAAGAAGACGTGAAGGTCGAAGGGCTGAAAGAAAATTACTGCATGCGGTTCGTTAAGCCATGACTCAGAAAAAATTAGGGTTGCTGTCGCTGACCAGCCTTGTCATCGGCAATATGATTGGCGCAGGCGTATTCACTACGTCAGGCTTTGCGTTGGCTGATTTGGGTTCGCCGCATTGGGTGATGCTGGGCTGGCTGGTGGGCGGCGTCATCGCATTGTGCGGCGCGTTGAGTTACGGCGGACTCGTGCGTCACCTCACCGAATCGGGCGGCGAATATCTTTTTCTTTCGCGCGTCATTCATCCGCTCGTAGGCTTTCTCGCCGGATGGATTTCGTTGTTGGCGGGCTTCACCGGCGCGACGGCGTTGGCGGCAGTCGCCTTTGAAACTTACGTCGCTGACGTGCGTCCCGCGTGGATGCCCGCAGGCAGCATCGCCATCGCCGCTGTCGTCGCGTTCGCCTTATTGCACGGCTTGCGCGTAACGCTCGGCGCGGCTTCGCAAAATTTCATCGTCATCCTCAAGCTGGTTTTGCTTGTCGTCTTTCTTTTCATTGCCGCGCGCGGCAGCCTTTCAGCCACCTTGCCGCCTTTGCGCGAACCTTTTTCACTGTTGGCTTTCGCCGGTTCGCTGGTCTGGATTTCATTGGGCTATTCGGGTTTCAACGCTGCCGTTTACGTCGCAGGCGAAGCACAGAATGCGGCTGACATTGTGCCGCGCGCAATGTGGTTGGGTACGCTCATCACGATGTTTTTCTATCTCACGCTCAACGCGGTCTTTGTTTACCTGCCGCCATTGAATCTTGTCACCGGACAACCCGACGTAGCCGCCGCCGCCGCGCAAGCCTTAGGCGGCCCGTGGCTGGTCGCGTTTGTGCGCGTCATTATCGCGTTGGCGTTATGCACTTCGATCTCGGCGATGATGATGGCGGGGCCGCGCGTTTACGCACGCATGGCCGACGACGGATTGTTTCCGCAATGGTTGCGCTTCACGGGCGAAGTCCCGCGCGCCGCGATTGCGCTGCAAGCCACGCTCGTAGTTTTAGTCATCTCGTTTTCGAGCTTGAAAGGTTTGCTGACTTATTTGGGCTTGACGCTCTCGCTGTGTACGGCGCTCACGATCAGCACGCTGTTTGTCTTACAACGCCGCGCGGGCGAACGAGGGAAAGTCTTTGGCTATCCGTTCACGCCGGCGTTGTATATCGTCGCGGTGCTGTGTTTCGCGCTGCTCTCGCTGCGGCGCAATCCGTGGGAGATGGCGGGTACGGCGGCAACGGTCTTGAGCGGCTTGGCGGTTTATGCGCTAATGAAAAAGTCACAACGATAATTTTTGGAGGTTTATGTTATGGGATTGGTTTATGCGGAACTGGAACTGATTAGCGGCGATGACATCGTGTTGCATCGGCGCGGCTATTTGCCCAAAGACAGCATCAAGCGCACCAAAGTGAAAGCGTTAGTGGATAGTGGCGCTTATATGCTGGCGATCAACGAACACATCAAAGCGCAACTTGATTTGCCGGTGCTGGACAAGCAGGAGGCTGAACTGGCTGACGGCTCGCGCGCCATCTATGACATTGTGGGGCCGGTTGAAATCCGCTTTGAAAACCGCCGATCTTCAGTGGATGCGATGGTGCTGCCAGGTGATGCTGACGTCTTGCTCGGCTGCATTCCGATGGAAGACATGGATGTATTGATTGACCCTAAACGCCAACAGTTGATCGTGAATCCTGAAAACCCTTATATGCCAAAGAAGCACCTCAAATAATGCCCGCGCTTGATTACGGCGAATTTGCGCAGCGCGTTTATGCCACGGGCATGCTCTCTGACCCGTGGCTGAACGGACGCGAACGCTTTCGACTCGAACCGGTTTTTCTCACGCCCGCGCAGCTCGCAGCCTTTTACGAAGCTGCCGAACGCATCGCACAAATCTATCAGGAACTCGCTGAAATCGTTTGGGCCAATCCGGCGTTGCTGGATGAGTTCTTTCAACTCACGCCGTTTCAAAAAGCCATGTGGCTTGCCAGCGAAGCCCGCTGGCACGGCATCGCCCGTACCGACCTATTCCTTTGCACCGACGGACAGATTCGTGCCTGCGAGATGAATTCCGATACACCGTCGGGCGAAGCCGAAACCGTACTGCTCAATCAACTGTTGCACGAGTTTCACCCAACGACGACCGACCCCAACGCACATTTCGCCGAACGCTTCCAGCAAATGCTGCAAGCTTCGTTCGTCAACTCCGCACTCCGCACTCCGCACTCCGCACTCATCTATCCGACCGACATGCCCGAAGACCTGAGCATGATCGCGCTCTATCGGCAATGGCTGGAGGCGCGCGGTGGCGAAGTGTTGCTGGGTTCGCCTTATAACCTCGGACGCGATGGCGAAGGCAATGTGACGGTGTTGGGCCAACCGGTTGGATTGATCGTGCGGCATTACAAAACCGATTGGTGGGGCGAACGCGAAATCATCTGGGCGAATCAGCAGCCTTACGCCGATGAAGAACCGCTGGCGCGCGAACTGTTGCCGTTGCTCGAAGCCGAACACGAAGGCCGCGTCGCGGTCGTGAATCCGTTTGGCGCAGTCGTCACGCAAAACAAACTCTCTATGGCCTTGATGTGGGAAAGGCAGGAACTGTTTTCACCGCAGGCGCAAACGTGGATTCGCGCATACGTGCCTGAAACGCGGCGCATGACGCACTGCCAAGCTAACGATTTGATGCGGAAAGATTGGGTATTGAAATCGGCTTATGGTTGCGAAGGCGATTCGGTCATCATCGGTGCATTCATCAAACCGAAGGATTGGTTTCTTTCGTTATCGGCCTTGATTCCGCGCCATTGGGTAGCGCAACGCTTTTTTAACGTCGCACCGCTTGGTGACGCAGGCTTGCTGCCCAATTACGGCGTATATGTTTTGGGCGGCAAGGCGACAGGGATTTTTACGCGGCTGTCACGGCGCGGGACAGACTATACGGCGGTGACGGCTCCGACTTTTGTGCGTGAGGGGTAAAGTTTTTTCAAGCCGTCATCATCACGCCTTGCAGCGCTTCCAGCCGGTTGCTGGCTTTGGTGATTTGGCGGTCTACCTGCGCCAACAAGTCGCCGAATAAATCTATGCCCAGCTCGTCAGCTTGTTCGACGCGGCGTTGCAGCCGGTACATTTCTGACTTGGTCAACTCTGCAATTTCAGTTTCGCATTCGATGACTTTGGCTTTGGTGTCTTGCACGCGGCGCGTCAGCACGATCAGTTCGGGCGAACCGACGTAAAAGTCGTCTTGCAACTTGCCCGCTTCGACCAATGATTCGAGGGCTTCAACCGAACCGCTTTCATAAGCGCGATTGGCTTCGACCATCAGTTGCGTGCAATGCAGCCGGGCTTCGTCGCTTTCGGCGAGATCAGGATGATACTTGCGCGCGAACTCACGATAGAGCTTTTTGACGCGCTCGCCGTGCAAGCGATTTTGTCCGCAACCGACTTCGTCATCGGCGAGCGAATCGCCATTGAGCCAGTCCGGTTCGTCGTCGAGCGAGAGGCCTTGCACTTTGGCAATCGCGGCTTCGATGGCGGCGAGTTCGTTATATTTGCCGCCGATCACTTGCAAGTAACGCTGCTCGAAGCGGCGCGCACTGGCTTTGATATTTGCCAAGGCGGGTTCAGCCGACGCGAGGCGCGCTTCCCATTCGGCGAGTTCGGCGCGCTTCTCGGCGAGCGTAGCCTGTTCATTTGAACTGACAATCAATTCCGACATATTTACGTTTGCAGGGCCTTCAGCACGTCCGCAAAAGTCTCGAACGGATGAAAGGCTATTTGGTTTTCCTGACAAAATATTGCGAGGGAATGTTTGGCGAAAACTTCGTCAGCGGCTTCAGCCGCCGCGCGATCAGAGAGTCCGTCACCGATAAAGATCGTGTATTGTCCACGTTCGCGGGCGGCTCGCAAGGCGAGGGCTTTGTCGTGTCCCCAATCAGAGGCGTCGCGGAATTCGCACTGCCAGCCGCGCGTTTCGTCAGGTTTGAGCTGATTCGCCAGTACTTCGATTTCAGGGAATTCAACGCGCGTGAGGAACAGTTCAATCGTTTGATAAAAGCCTGCGCTCAAAATCGTAAGCGGCAACGAATGTTCACGACACCACAACGCGAAGGTCTTGAAATGCGCATCAATCGCTACTTCTTCGCGCAACAACTCTTCCGCTTCTGCCCACGGCGCGCGAATCGAACGCATCTCGGCTTCAATGCCTTCGCGCAAACTCAACTGGTTGGATTTGATGAGGCGGCCAATGGTTTCAACCATTTCAACACCGCCGCCTAATTCCATCGCCAAAAACACCAACGTGTCTTGTTCAGTAATCGTCCCGTCAAAGTCGGTGAATACATGCACCGATTGTCCGGCATATTTTTTATTGAGCATTGATTGTTATTCCTTATCGGTTGCGCAGACTTGAAGTCCGCGCAACGGGCCGCAGGCTGAAGCCCGCGCTACGCTTTATTGCTCTACCACGCGCACACCCGGCGGCACAGTGAAGGTGAACTGTCCATCATTCACCGGCGGATTTTCGCGCAGGTTGCTGAACAGAAAATCAGAACGTCCGCCGTTGCCGTTGATGATTACCAACCGTTTCAATTGCAACGTAACGGGTTCGGCTTCGACCAGCAACTCGCGTACGTTGCCGCGCTTGGGAACCATGCGCAGCACGCGATGGCCTGCGGTGACAGGCGTTTCGCTCGCCCATTCGATGCGTTTGAAATCGCGCCGCAGGTTGCCGCGTCCGAGCAGGAACAAAAACGCCGAGCGCAAATCGTCTGCCTCTTTGACCGCCACGCGCGTAGCCAGTTTTTCTGCCGCGACGTATTCATAAAGCCACTTGCCGTCTGACACGAACAGTTTGCTTTCGGGCGCGGTGTAATCCCACCGCATCTTGCCGGGCTTTTTCAGCAAGAGCCTGCCGCTCTCGCGCCGCGAACGTTCGCCGGGCGCGTTATAGACTTGTGTGAAATCAGCCGCGAGCGCGCCGAGTTTGTTGTATTTGTTCTGTAGCGCGTTGATGAAAGCGTCGAGTTCGTTTTGTGCCTCCACTGGTCTGACACTTGGCTGCCAAAGTGCAAGCAGGCAACACCCGATGACTATTGCGCCCTGACAAAGGCTGCGCCAAAATGCGCGCCGTCTTACTTCATTCATTATTCGTTTCTCCCTTAAAGCAGTTTTTCCCACGCAAGTTGAGCATTACCTTTCGGCAGCTTCATTGCTTATGAACGCACTGACTGAATTGCGCAAACTGGTTGCTCCTCCCGACCTTGCGATAGATTTAGGAACCGCCAATACGCGGCTGTTCACCCAACGACACGGCTTGCTGGCCGATGAACCGACGCTCGTGCATCAAACGAACGGAACCATCGCCGCCGTGGGGTTGTCTGCCGCGCGCGCCCAACATCAACAACCGCCTAACACTACGCGCTCTATCTGGCGCGGCAGGGAAGTGGCCGATACGCACGCGGCTGGCGTACTCATTCGCACGCTCTTGCACGAACACGCGACGGGCGTCTGGTCGCTCGGCTCGCGCTTCATTCGCGCGCTGGTGTGCGTACCGAGTGGCGCAGCGCCAAGTGAAACCGACAGCTTGCTCACCGCTGCGCGCGAAGCCGGTATTTCAGTTGCCACGCCCGTCGCGCAAGCCCTCGCGGCGGCTATCGGCGCGGGACTCGACGTGAGTTCGCCATACGCGCAGTTACTCGTAGACATCGGCGCGGGTACGACTGAAATCGCCGTGGTGCGTTCAGGCGCGTTGCTCGAAGTGCAAAGGCTCGAATTCACCACGAGTACGTTGCAGCGCGCCTTGCAACAAAGCCTCGCCACACAAACCGGCGTCGAACCTTTTCTGCGCGAAGCCGAACTGCTGACCCAAACCATTGGCCTCACGGGTTATGAAACTGAAGAGCGCACCTTCATCAGTCGCGGCATAGAAGTCGCCACGCAACAACCGATGAGTTTTTGTGTGAGCAGTTACGACGTGGCTGAGGCGGTTTTACCGATAGGCCAACAGTTAGTGCAATCCATTCACCAGGCGATTCAACAACTCGATGCTGACCTTTCGTGCGAAGCCCTCGAAACCGGTATCACGCTGACCGGCGGCGGCGCGCTCCTGCCCGGACTCGCGCAACGCTTGCATCAACTCACCGGTTACGCCGTCAACATAGCGCAAGAGCCTTTGCGCGCTACGATCAGAGGCGCAGGGCAAATGCTGCAAGTCAGCGCGGCGACCAAGCTCTGGGCCAAAGCTCATTAAAAAAAGCCTTTGTCGCGCATTCACACGGCAAAGGCTTTTTCGTTGTTGATTCCACCCAACATTTATCGGCTGCTGCTGCCTGAAGCCGTCGGCTTCGCTTTCTGGCTCGCAGGCACGTAATCAAAAAATCCGTTCATCATTTCTTCCCACGTCTGTTCGCCGAAATGTACCTTCGCTGTCGGGTCAGGGTTTTGCGGATTTTTGGTCGAGTTGTC
This sequence comes from Acidobacteriota bacterium, assembly GCA_043718445.1. Lineage (GTDB taxonomy): Bacteria > Acidobacteriota > Blastocatellia > RBC074 > RBC074 > JACPYM01. The sequence continues at coordinate 28,493 of JAYSVR010000338.1, forward strand.
GAAATGCGCGATGCCTTCGATTTTCGTGCCTTTGGGCAAACGAATCGGCGTCTTCGGGTAGTAATAAACTTGCCAGCCGAAATCGTAACGCGGCACGCTTAATAAAACTTCTGAACGTCCGTCAGGATAAATCGCGCGATAAAGATAATCTTTGCCGCGCAAGTGCATGTGCGGCATGAGGCTCACGATCTCGATGTCTTCTTCGACGGGGTAAGTGACTTTGACTTCATGGTTTTCGGCTCCGGCAGGGATCGAGAAATTCGCCGACCACGCCGCCGACGTCGTGATGACCTGATTCACGGGCGCTTTAGAGAATTTCAGCCCAATGATCGAACGATCTTTCGTCACTTTGCCGCTCGGCGTGTAATGCATCTGAAACACGATGTTCGAGCCTGCCTTAATAAGTTTCGCCGTACCCGGTTGCGCCACGAACGGCGTCTGCCCCGGCGACAACGCGCCTAATAAACCCGTGCCGATGTCCTGTTTCGTAGGTCGCTCTTTTGGGTCGCGCACATAAACGACGATGTGATGCACGACCGACAACTCGCCCGCGCGCGCTTCCATCGCGGCGATGTATTTGTCTTCTTTGAAATTCGAGGGAACGGTGAAATACATATAAGGCACAGTGCCTTCGGCGGGTACGGTGAAAGTTTCGGGCATTTCAAAAGTCACGTCCGGTTCGCCGATTTGCCAACCCGAAGCGAACTTGGGCAAGGGCGGCACGGCTTTCGGATCGCCTTCGGGCGCGCCTTGATCTACCCACTTGACGAGGGTGTCAATGTCTTGTTGCGAGAGGCGGCGGTCATTCGCCCACACGCCGTGTTTCGGGTCGGCGTGCCACGGCGGCATCTGACGGCTGGCGACTTGCTCTTTGATCGCCTTCGCCCACGGACGCACTTCTTTGTAATTGGTCAACGCCATCGGCGCGATTTCGCCGGTGCGATGACAGCTTGCGCAATTGGCAAACAAGATCGGCGCGATATGCGTGGTGAACGTCGGCGCTCCAATACTAAGTTTGGCATCGGGCTTGGCGTTGCTGGAATGGGTGAATGCCAAGGCCGAAACTAAGCCGACCAACAAAACGAGTGCGAACAAACGGGTCTTCATCGTAAGGACTCCTCTCAAGGTGTTGATAGTATGGGATGCGCGAATTGCGCGATTGACGGACGCATCTTACTGTCACGACACCGCCAGCCACAATGGCGCAGGAGAGTTGCTTGCACTTTCACCTCGTGACTAGAATGCGACCGTTATCGTAGCAGTGGGCCTTTGCCACAAAGAAGCACAAAAACCACAAAAAGAAATCTTGGGGGGTGAAGTCTTATGACAGATCGTTTTACGACGGATGATGAAGTGATGAAACTTTGCGATGTAGTCCGCGAGACGGCTTTTGCCATACATGAATATCTGCGCAGCGGGCACTTGGAAAAGGTTTATGAAAATGCGCTGGTCAGTCGTTTGCGCAAGCAAGGCGTGAAAGTCGAACAGCAAATTCCGCTGACCGTCTATGACGAAGACGGTACGCTGATCGGCAGTTTCGTTGTCGACCTGTTTATCGAAGACGTGCTGGTTGCCGAGATCAAAGCCTGCAAAGGTCTCGTAGATGAACACACGGCACAACTGCTGGGTTACTTGCGGGCCGCACGAATGCGGCATGGCGTACTCATCAATTTCGGCGCGGCCAAATTCCAGATGCGCAAATACGCGAACTGATCCAAAGTTGATCTCGCCACAAAAAAGCACAAAAGACACAAAAAGCATTTATGGCTTTAGAGAGTTTTTGTGTCTTCTGTGCTTTTTTGTGGCGAAGGCCCCATCTCCCAAGAGAACCCAATGATTGATCCAAAGTTGATCTCGCCACAAAAAAGCATAAAAGCCACAAAAAGCATTTATGGCTTTAGAGAATTTTTGTGTCTTCTGTGCTTTTTTGTGGCAAAAGCCCCGTCTCGAAAAAGAACCCAATGATTGAAAACAAACTCCAATTGCTCCAACAAAAAAACACGGCGGCTGAAGTCGGCGGCGGTGCAGCCCGCATTGAACGCCAGCATGCCGACGGCAAGATGACTGCGCGCGAACGCATCGAATTCCTGCTTGACGACGGCTCGTTTGAAGAGTTCGACAAACTCAAGACGCATCGTTGCACTGACTTCAACATGCAAGAACAAGTCTTCCCCGGCGATGGATTCATCACAGGCCACGGCTTGATTGACGGACGCGAAGTGTTTGTCTTCGCGCAGGACTTCACGGTCTTCGGCGGTTCGCTCTCTGAAACCAACGCGCAAAAAGTTTGCAAGATCATGGATATGGCGATGAAGGTTGGCCTGCCCGTTATCGGCTTGAATGATTCGGGCGGCGCGCGCATTCAGGAAGGCGTAGCTTCGTTGGGCGGATACGCCGACATCTTTTTGCGCAATACGCTGGCGTCAGGCGTAGTGCCGCAAATTTCAGCCATCATGGGGCCGTGCGCGGGCGGCGCGGTTTATTCGCCTGCGATTACTGATTTCACCGTGATGGTCAAAGACACGAGTTATATGTTCATCACCGGCCCCGATGTGATTAAAACCGTTACGCACGAAGACGTGACGAAAGAACAACTCGGCGGCGCGATGACGCACAACGCGACCAGCGGCGTAGCCCATTTCGCCACCGAAAACGAAGAAGACTGTTTGCGCACCATCCGCGAGTTGCTGTCGTTCATCCCTTCGAACAATCAGGAAGACCCGCCGCGCATCGCTTGCGACGATCCCGTTGATCGCGCCGACGAAGCCTTGAACACCGTCGTGCCGCCCGAATCGAACAAGCCTTACGACATTCGCCAGATCATCAACAAAGTCGTAGACCACGCTTACTTTTTTGAGATTCAGGAACACTTCGCGCGCAACATCGTCATTGGCTTCGCGCGCTTGAACGGCCAACCCGTAGGCATCGTCGCCAATCAACCCAACTTTCTCGCGGGCGTGCTGGACATTGACGCGAGCGTTAAGGCGGCGCGCTTCGTGCGGTTTTGCGATTGCTTCAACGTACCGATCATCACCTTTGAAGACGTGCCCGGCTTTCTGCCCGGCGTGCAACAGGAATACGGCGGCATCATTCGCCACGGAGCCAAACTGCTTTACGCCTACGCCGAAGCCACCGTACCGAAAATCACCGTCGTCACGCGCAAGGCTTACGGCGGAGCCTATTGCGTGATGGGTTCCAAACACATTCGCACCGATTTGAATTTCGCTTATCCGACCGCCGAGATTGCCGTGATGGGAGCCGAAGGAGCTGTCGGCATTCTCTATCGCCGCGAACTGAACGGCGCTGAAGACCCGGTTGCCGCGCGCAAAGAAAAGATCGAAGAGTATCAAGACAAGTTCGCTTCGCCTTACGTCGCGGCGGAACGCGGCTTTATTGATGAAGTGATCGAACCCAAACATACGCGGCAAAAACTGATTCGCGCGTTGAAGCTGTTAGAGAACAAGCGCGATAGCAATCCACCGCGTAAGCATGGGAACATTCCGTTGTGATAAGCGGCTGAAACTTCCCTCAGCGTTCAAACATCAATATCGTATTCATCGCGGTTTGGGCTTTTTGTCCGACTTCGTTCATGCGCGGGAAGGGAATAATCATGTTTGAGAGGCGCAACGAGTTGGTTTTTGCATTGGCGACGGAAACATAAAACGTCAGTTCGCGCCCTTCCTGAACGATGTAAGTGGCTTGCGCGTAATCGCCGTTTTGCTGTTGGTTTTGATTGAGGACTTTTTTGTCGCCGACCAGTTTTTGCATTGTCGCCGCAGCCACTTCGACTGCCGAACCCGCGACTTTGGTTTTCACCTCAGAGACGATAACGATGTCGCCTTCGTCTTGGGGTTCGGTGATCGTGACGCGCACGCCCTCCGCCGTAGCTTCTTCCTTAAACGCCCAGCCATCCGGCACAAGGCAGAACATTTTGAATTTTTCGACCGGCTTCCAGGTGAATCCGGCGGGCGGTTCAGTCAGGCGAATGTTGCCAAAGTTTACGCTGCCGCCTTTGCCATTCGCGGCGACTGGTTGATTGTTGTTATTGCCCGTCGTCGGTCGTGTGGCAGGGCGAGTTGAAGCTGCCGCCGGAAAGAAAACCGATTGCAGGCTTTTGAGCAAATCTTGTCCGCGCAATTCGAGTTGGTCTTTTTTGCGTTCGTCGAGCGAGATGATTTTGCCTTCAGGATCAACCAGCAAAGTCGAAGGGAACAGATGAATGCGCAAGGCTTGCATCAACGGATTGATGCTTTCGCGCGTAGCCTGAGTCCAATCGAGCCGGTTGTCGTTGAGGAATTTTTTAGCGGAAGGAACGTAGTCAGGATAGTCCGCATTCAACCCTAAAACCTCGAAGCCGCGCGCGCCATAACGTTGCAAGGCCGCGCGATGATAGGGCATCTCGCGGCGGCACGGTCCGCACCAGATCGCCCAGAAATCGAGCAACACATACTTGCCGCGAAATTCGCGGAAGCTACGTTTCTTGCCTTGAAAGTCTTTGAAATCGAAATCGGGAAACACGTCGCCGACTTTTAACTCGATGCGTTTGTAATCACTCGCCGCGTGGCTTTTCAGGATGATGGAATTCTTTTCGACATCCGCGCGTTTGTTCGAGACATAAATTTCGCCGACGCGAAAGACGACCGTGTCGTCATCGGCTTGCGCGGCTTCGCCCGAAAAGCGCCCCCAATCAAGGTTGCCATCGCCGTCACAATCCACCGCGAACTTGCTGCGGTTGAGCGTGATGCGCCGCTCGCGCGGGTTGTAGCTATACGCCACCAAAGTTTTCTTGCCGACAATGTCTACGAAACCTCTGGCATACACTTCGCTGGATTGCAGCACCAGCCGATCATCGTCGCCCATGTCGTCCCATTTCACTTCGCGAAAGAATTGCACAAACAGTGGGAAGGTTTTGAACGCGCCTTTTTGCAAAGGGATTTTGATGATGCTGTTCCACTGATACGGATTGTTTTCTTCTTCGCGTTGCAGCGTGAACTTTTCGTCAGCTTCAAATGCTTTGTTGAGATTGGCGTCTACCCACAGAAAAGGAGCGCCGCCGTTTGGTTCGATCAGCAGTGCGGGAATTTCGAGCTTCTCGTTGTTCGGGTTGTAAAGGAATGACGCCGTGACATTGGCATCTGAATCAAGGCCGCTCGGCAGTTTGAAATTGAGCGATCCGTTAACCGGTTGAAAGACGACTTTATCCAGATTGTCCCGATTGGGTTCGAGTGCGGAATCGAATTGTCCGACGTATTCGTCCGCCGCATAAACAACGCTGAACAGGACGAGAGAAACAACCAATAACCACAACGGACGAAGGCGTTTCGTTACGTTACGCATAAGCGATAGGCTCCTTTGCTGATAAGAAAATGGTTCGTGAAAAGGGGTTCAGTGATTAGGGCGGGCGCATCTTACGAAGGCGCTCTGAGTGTGTCAAAAACTCAGGGACGCGCTTTCAATTCAACTAAACCGTAGCCGCTCAATCGGGGAATCGAAAATTCAGTAGTGCCTTGCGCCACGGTCACTTCGGCAGGTGTTTGCTGCCCGAACGAAAACGAATGCATTGCCGTAATGTCGTAACGACCGCGCACGCTGATGCGCAGGCTGTCTACTTCGCGTCCGCTGTAATTCAACAAGTGCAGCCGCGTCGTTTTGCCGTCGCTGGTCAAACGGCAGATCACGATCTCTGCGCCATAAACGCGCAGCGAACGATGTTCGTCGCCGAGTTCGCGGCGGATGCGCAAAGCGAATTCGCTCGGGTCGCTGGCGGCGCTTTCAGGATAGGCTTTCGTACCGAGTTTGATATTCAGTCGCGCTTGCTTGAGCGGCGCTTTGGTCGGTTGAAACATCAGGTTGCGGCGCGTGAACAGATTCATCACTTCGCCCACCAGCGGCGAGCCGTCATCAATCACGCCAATGTCAGCGACATTAGGCTGCGGCTCGTTGGGCAACGCGCGCAGGAACTCCAACATTGCGCCGAACGCTGCTAACTCACTTGCGTCTAACTTGATGACGACATCGGCTTGATAGGCAAACGCCTCTGCCGTCGCCAACGCTGCTTTGTCTTTCGCTCCTGTCAGATCGTAAAAAAACTTGCCCGCCGGATTGCGCAGCATTCGCCAGCCGTTCGCATCAATCCACGGACGGCGTGTTGCCGAAGCCACGTTCGCGCCACGTCCGGCCAGTTTTGGCGTCAGCAACTTTTCGCGTTTGATGAGATCGGCTTCACTTAACGCGCTGGCGTCGAAACCTGCGTTGCGCCACGCGACGACAGATGACGGCGGCACGGCGAGACGTTCGATGCCTGCTTGTTTTAACGAGGCAGCGGTTTCGATGCCTTGCGACCAGAAGAGGATTGGCAGAGCGGTGCGGCTTTGTGCCGAAGTCTGGTCAAGGCAAAAGGCAAAAGGCAAAAGGCAAAAGGCAAAAATAAAACGCGCTGTTTGATGAGAAGGGTGTTGGCTCGCGGCTATGAAAGCAGATAAAAACAAAGTGCCGCACTTTTGCCTTTTGCCTTTTGCCTTTTGCCTTTTGATTTCTTGGCTTTCCGCCTTTTGCCTTTTGATTTCTTCGCCCGCTCTCATAACACGATCTCCTCAACGCGAATCTTGCTGAGATCGTGTTCGCCCAAACCTAACTTGCCCGCGTATTCAACATGTCCCGGTTCACGAATGATGATGTTGGTATTCGGGTCTTCGTCGCGGCGCTTGCCGTTGTTGAAATCGAGCGACTTTTCGTCGCGGTTCCAGATCGAAATCGCGCCGCGCCGTTTGCGTTCGTCGTCAATCGTGTCGAGCAAGAGGCGATCAATGGCTACGGGGTCGGTGCCGAACTGAATCGTACGCGGAAAGAAAACGTATTTCAGCGTTTCAGCGAACGGCCCCGCGTGCCATACGCCGCGTAGCCCGTCCATGATTTGCAGCACCGTCCGCGAGCGCAGCGGTTCAATCGCGGCCAACGTACCGACAAACGAATAAGTATGCGATACGCCTTTGAAATGCGTGCGTGCGACGTTCGAGAAACCGCCATACGCGATATTTTTCAAACAGCCGGTTGCGCCCGTCGCGCCGTGGTCTTTCATATTCGGAATGTTGATGATTTTGGTCAGCTTGTGCGACACGAGCCGCATCAGGCACGACCGCGTATCGTCTTCGCCAAACAGATCGGTCTCGGCGTAAACCAGCGGATCGTATCCGACGTTGGCTAGCGAGCCGTTCTTTTGTTCCGCCGCGATGATCGAAACTTCGGGCGGCAGATATTGCGCGTAATTGATCTCATCCAATTGATCGGAAAACCGCTCGAACAGATAAATGTTCGCGGGCTTGATGCCGACCGCCATCAGATTGCGTACGGTCTCGACGACAATCGGCGGCGAAGACACGACCCACGGACGGCCTCCGGCATTGACCTTGAGACCGACTACGTCATCGGGTTTGAAGAAGTGCCGCCACGCATCAATCGTTTGCTTCTCGCCCGTCAACGCGCGCATCCCGCGCTCCATCATTTCGCGTATGACTTCGTCGTTGAATTTGAGTCCGTCGGTGCTCAACGAATTTTGCGCTTTGACCGATACGACACGACCCGGATAAGGGCCGGGCATGCCGGGCACAGCAGCGGGTTTGAACGGAGTAGCGATTTTGAATTTAGGTACGACACGCGCTGGTTCAACGTGCGGCGTGGTTACGATGTGCGGCTTAGTCTCAGAGAGTGAATTTTCGGCAGCCAGGCTCGAAACCAGCGGCGTCGAAGCCAGTAATTTTACAAACTTTCTACGTTTCATCTCGGCTCCTGCTAAAGGGAATGGTTAGATGTAAGCGATCACGTCAATCTCGACCAGCGAATCGCCCGGAATCCACGCCGCCGCAATCGTCGTACGCACGGGCGGTTCAGCGCCGAAGCGTCCGCGAAAGACTTCGTTCATCGGTGCGTAATCAGCCGCGTTCGCCAGATAGACGTTGGCTTTGAGAACCTTTTCCATCGAAGAACCCGCGTTGATCAATTCCTTTTCGATTTCATCCAGCACGGTTTTGGTGTGTGCTTTGATGTCGCCCGCGTAATGCGCGCCTTTGCCCGCAATGAAAAGCACATTGCCGTAAGACACCGCGCCGTTAAAGAGCGGCGGCGGGGCTTCTTTCCCACCTTCGGGTGGCTTGCGTTCGGGCGGCTTGCCGCCTTTGTAATGCACTTTCTTTTTCGGGCTTTGCATTGAAGCCGTGGGTGCGGCGGCTTTCGTAGCAGGCGCGGCGACCGCTACGGCAGCGGCGGCTTTGATGATATTGCGGCGATTCGAATTCATAAGTGGTTCCTCTTTGGGGTGGGTTAAGCGGCTTTCGGTAACAGCAAGCCGGAATCATTGAGCAAGCGATTTGACCACGCCTGTGCATCAGTGGCGAACGCTTCGCGTTGTGCAACATCGCGCCACATACGCGGCCAGTCCTTTTCCCATTGCGTCAGCGTGTGGGCGAGTTCGTCGAGTTGCGTGCGTTCGGCAGCAGCGTCAGCCTTTGTCCATTCGATGAACAACTGGCTTTCGCGCACGACGCGCGCGGCGGCATCGCTCAGGTCGTCCTGCTGGGCGAACGAATGCAGCCGCGCCAGATTGGATGCCAGATTGCCCAAACGCACCGGCACGGCATCGCGCAAAAAGCGTTCCTGCCGCGCAGCAAAGGCTTCGTTCGGCGCACACGGCGCGGCTACGGTATGAACGAAAAGTTCGTTGACGAGTGTGCGCACGCGCGCACGCAAAGCCGGGTCGAGCAATTCCATCGCCGGATTGTTTTGGCGCGGACGAATGTTGATGAACGAGTGATAACGCACTTCGCGCGTGGCGGGAATCCAATCAGCGCCCCAAATGTTTTCCTGCGCGCAATCGTTTTCCAGCAGGACGGCTTCACAATCAGCGTGTAATTCGCCGCCGCCTGCGGCGCTGCCTTGCTCAACGTCTACCGCCAGTTTGACGTAGTCAGTCAAGGCTTCGAGCATCTCTTGCAATTGCGTCGGCGTCACTTTGTCTGATAGGAAATGAATCATTGCTAAACCATCACTGCCGCTGCGGCGCGAATGCCGGGCGGATAGTCGAATTCCACCTGCCAGTTTTCGTAGTTAGCCAAACCAGAACGATTCAGCATCTTTTGCGACCATTCATTAAGCGCATCTATCATCGCCTGACGTTGGTAGTCGCTTTTAGCCAAGGTCGCGGCGTCGCGCGACCACGCGCTTAACTGCGCGCGTAATTCCGTCAACTCAGCTTGGACGTTGAGAGCCAAATCCGCCATCGTCCAATCAATAGAATTGATGCACTCATTCAGCGCGCGCCGGAGCCATTCGGGGTACTTGGGATGAGCGGCGGGGGGATATTTGGCAAAAAGTAGCGATTCGGCCAACTCGCCGAGTCGCACGGGAACCGCTAGATTTAAATATCTGGCGCGTTTAGTTTGCAGGTCATCGGTTTGGGCTGTCGCCTGTGTCGTCATAGTCCCTCCAATAGTTGGTTAATGATGTTCTCGACCTTGTCACAGATTGCCTGATCAGCAATCAGCATTGAGCGATTTTCTTGCCTCGGTTTGAAATTGACCATTGATTCATAAATTACGAGCCGTGGTTCCGCCCACCATGTCGCTCCCCAAAGGTCTTCTTGCAGGCTCCCTGTTTCAAGCAAAGCTGCTTCACTGTCAGAGTGCTTGCCGCCGCCGCCTGCCAGAATTCCGCGCTTAATATCAACCACTACCTTGATGAAATCCACGCCTGCTTCAAGCATTTCTTTCAGCTGCGCAGAAGTGGCTGACGAATGAAGCAGATGAATCATTTTGGTTTTCCCCTATTCCTTCACCGCCACCACCGCCATCCGCACCAACGCCGTCGCGCCTTTGCCACGCTCGGCTTTCGGAAACGGTTGCACGGTCGTGCGCGTCGGCGGCGCGGCGGCAAAGAACGAAGCGTAGGTTTCATTCATCAATCTGAATTCGCCGATGTCGTCGAGGAATACGTTGCTGGCGGTGACGTGCGCGAAGTTCGCGCCGTAAGCCGCCAGGCCGGATTGCAGCTTGCCCATTACGGCTTTGACCTGTTCCTGCACCGAAGCTTCGGCGTCAAAACTTTGTGCCGCGCAAAAAATCGTCTTGGCGTCAGAGCGGCACGCGCCGCCTTCTTTCAAATTCTGCCGCGTAGCGATCAGCGACATCGCCAGCGTCGCGCCTTCGGGCAACTCGCGCATCGGAATGCCTACGCGGCCTGTCGTGCTGTATTCGTTGCGCCACAACACGTTGGTCGAAAGAGTGCGCGCTTCTTTCAACACGCTTTGCAGCTTCGACAACAACTCGACGGCGGTCGCGGCATAAAGTCCTGACAGATAAATGCGATTGCCGACCGTGATCGCCGAACTCGCGTGGCCCAACGGACGCAGGCTTTTCAGCGCAAGCGGTTTCTTGTCGGGCAGATTACGCACGGCGACGACAGTCATCTCGACGGTCGTGTCAGTCGGCATTTTCGCAACGCCGAGGATGACGCGCGCGGGCGGATTTTTTTGGAAGTAAGCCGCATAAACCTTTTCGACTTCGGGCAAGTCGCTGAGGCGTTCGAGATAAAGTTGCATGTGTACGACGTGTTCCATCGTCAGTCCGGCGGCGGTCACGATGGCTTTGACGTTCTCTAAACACTGGCGCGTTTGGGCCGCGATGCCTTCGGGCATATTGCTATTGGCATCGCGTACGCCTTGTCCTGAAACGTAAAGATAATCGCCGATCATAATGCCGGGGCTGTAAGGGCCTACGGGTTTGGCGGCGCTGGCGGGCACGATGACTTTGCGTTCCTGAGCAAAAGCGAAAGCAGCAGTCAGCAACACGGGCATCAACAATAGGCACAGGGTGAGCAGGGGTCTTTTCATAATGTCGCGGATTATCAGGGAAGCCGTGCAGGGCGGCAATGGTTGCGCGTCAAACCTTGACGCCTAAACCAGCCGGGCGTATGGTCTGCCCACATTCAGGCTAGCTTTGTTCGGATAAACACTATCAACCTTTCACGCAGTTTCACTTCAGAATTAGGAGACCCGTTATGACCTATCGTTCATGCTTTTTCCTGTCTTTGTTGCTCGCGCTGGGTGGCCTGACTGCCTCAGCGCAAACCACTTCAACATCCATCGTCGGCACGGTCGTTGATGCTTCGGGCGCAGTGCTGCCCGGCGCGAAAATCACGGCGACCAACACGCGCACCGCGCAAAAACGCGAAGACGTGTCTTCGTCCACGGGCGATTTCAGCTTCCCGCTGCTCGACATTGGCGTTTATGACGTGACCGTTGACGCGCAGGGGTTCAAGCAAGAAATCCGGCGCGGCGTCGTGTTGCAGATCAACGACAAGCTGCGGTTGGATTTCGCGTTGCAGGTCGGCGCGACCACTGAGAAGGTCGAGATCACGGCGTCGGGGACTACGTTGCAAACCGATGAAGCTACGTTGGGGCAGACCATCGAACAGCGTCGCGTCGAAGAGTTGCCGCTCAACAATCGCAATCTCGGCGTGCTGGCGATCTTGCAACCGGGCGTGCAATACGGCCCGCGCAGCGGCACTGACGGACAGGGCTTCGGACAACGGCAAGGCTCGAACGGCGTGCCCATTCCCGGTGTCGGTTTGGCCTTCGTCGCCAATGGACAGCGCGAGACGAATCAGCACGCTACGCTTGACGGTGTCGTAGCGACTGAAGCGCGCGTCAATACGATTCCGTTCAGCCCTTCGCCTGAAGCGGTGCAGGAATTTCGCGTACTGTCGGGCAGCTATTCGGCGGAATACGGTTTCAATTCGGGCGCGCAAACGATCATCGTGACGAAATCGGGCGGCAACGAATTTCATGGCTCGGCCTTTGAATTCGTGCGCAACGATGTGTTCGATGCTGAGAACTTTTTTCAGAACTATTTCAACGCGGCGGGCGCAACGCGCAGCAAGAAAAACTCACTCAGGCAAAACAATTTCGGCGGCGTGCTGACCGGGCCGGTGGTGATTCCCAAACTTTACGACGGACATAACAAGACGTTTTTCATGGTGAACTATGAAGCGCGTCGCCGTCGTGACGGCAGGATCGCGCAAACGGCGAATCTTCCGCCGACAGCGTTTCGACGCGGTGATCTCAGTTCATTACTTACTTTAGCCACACCCATTTATATTCTCGACCAGGCAAGGCAGGGACTTTGTCAGGCAACCCCAGCCAACCCCACGGCTGGGGTGAATTATCAAGAAGCCTGCTTTCCCGGCAACATTATTCCTGAGAACCGTATTTCGTCGGTTGCCAAGGAACTAATGAAGTTCTGGCCTGAACCGCAACGCATTAACCCGAATCCGCTGGTTGGGATAAATTTCACGGGCTTTGAGCAACGCAAGCTCGACGACACGCAGGTCTTCACGCGCGTAGATCACAACTTTTCAGAGAAGGATAAAATCTTCGGACGCTATGCGTTTAACGATGTCACTTACACGGTGATTCCGGGCGACAACCCGAACTTCACTTACTTTGTCGCGGGGCGCAATCAGAACCTCGGCACGGCGTGGATTCACATCTTCAATCCGAGTTTCATCAACGAAGCGCGTTATGGTTACAACCGTTCGGTAGACAACTCGCTCAATTCGCGCGCCAACACCAACTTCGATGTCGAAGCGTTGGGCGTGACCGGCTTTCGCGTCGTCAACGACGGCAATCGCAAGTTCACGCCGCGCGAAACCGGCGTGCCTACGATTTCGGTCAACGGCTTTTTGGCGCTGTCGGAACAGGACGGCGGCAACGGATTCGATTTCAACAATCTGCATCAATTCAACGACAACGTGACGTGGAGCCACGGCGCGCACAACACGAAATTCGGCTTCGACTTTCGTTGGGTGGATTTATATCGCGGCGCGGCCAACACGCCGCGCGGCAACATCACTTTCAACAACGACATTGCCAACAACGGTTTCGCGGCCTTCCTGTTGGGCCTTCCCAGCAGCACCGGCACACCCGAAGGCTTGCCGCTCACCTTTGCGCATCAAAAACGTTTTGCCGGATACGCGACCGATGACTGGAAGGCTACGCGCAAGCTGACGGTGAATATGGGTTTGCGCTACGAACTCAACACGCCCGCGATTGACACCAAAGGCTTGTGGCGCAGCCTCACTTTCACGCAACAGGTCAACGGCGTACCCACTGTCGTGCCCGCCATCGGCACGCCTTTCGAGTTTTACCAGTCGCAAAAGAAACTGTTCATGCCGCGTCTCGGTCTGGCTTATCGCCTGAGCGAAAAGTGGGTCGTGCGCAGCGGCTTCGGCATTTATTACAACGTGCATCAGTTGAACAACTACACGATCCTGAATTTGAATCCGCCCAAGTCGGGCACGGCGAATTTTGCGAACTCCTCCACCGGCGGGCGCATCACCAACGCCGCGACGCAGCCGGTGCTGACTTACTCCGCGCCGTTTGGCACGGTGAGTCCGACACTGGCGACCGGCATCAACGCGCTCGACCCGGCGAACAATCAACCCTACGTCAGCCAATGGAGCCTCGACGTGCAACGCCGTTTGCCGGGCGAATTCGTGGTGACGGTGGGTTACGTGGGCAACAAGGGCACACACCTTGACCAGACGGTTGAATTGAATTCGCCCGCGCCTTCGATTTTGCTGAACCCCGGTGGACGGCGTCCGATTCCGACCTTTATTGATGGGCCGGGCGGGCCGTCGCGTTCGTTGAATCGGCTGCGCTGGCTCACTTCTGACGGCAATTCGTGGTATCACGCCTTGCAGGTCAACGCGCAAAAACGTTTCAGCAAAGGCGTCCAACTGGGCGTGGCTTACACTTACAGCAAGGCGATGGGTGAAGGCTACGGTCGCAACGAAGCAGCCGGTTCGATTCCGAACTCCTACCAAAACCCGCGCAATCGGGCGGCTGAAAAATCGCGCTACGGTTTTGATTTTCGGCACAGCCTGATTACGAATTTTCTGTATGAGATTCCGACGTTGCCGATGTTCAGGGACAATCCCGGCAAACACATTTTCGGCGGCTGGCAGACGAACGGAATCATTCAACTGCGTTCGGGCTTGCCTTTCAGCGTCACGCAAACCAACACGATCAATACCATCGAAGGCCACGTTCGTCCCGACCGTTTGAGCAGCGGCAAGCTCGACACGCCGACGATCAACAAGTGGTACGACCCCGATGCTTTTCGCGTCGTGACTTGCCAGCAACCAGGCACCAACGCTGATCCGGCGGGCGCTGCGCGCAATGTTTATCTGGCGCAGTTCTGCCATTACGGCAGCGCCGGACAGGGCATTCTCGAAGGCCCCGGTTTCAAAAACGTAGACTTCTCGCTGATGAAGAATACGCAAGTGACCGAGAAGCTGAAGCTGCAATTCCGCGCCGAGATCTTCAACCTGTTCAATACGCCGCAATTCGGCATTCCGAGTACGCTCTTGAATGGCACGTTCTTGCCAGCGGCAGCGAACGGCGCGTTCCCCACGCAAGTGACGGCTGCGCGCGGGCCGGGTTCGATTGCGAGCCTCGCCGCGCCGATGCGGCAGATGCAGTTTGGCCTGAAGCTGTTGTTTTAACTTTGGAGTGCGGCGGCTGTGACGGCGCTTTCCCAAAGGTATTGATAACGCGATAGCTATGGAGTGCGGCGGCTGTGACGGCGCTTTCCCAAAGGTATTGATAACGGGCACATTGAAGACGATGCGTCACTTTTGGAGTGCGGCGGCTGTGACGGCGCTTTCCCAAAGGTCCCAAAGGTATTGATAACGGGCACATTGAAGACGATGCGATGCTTTGTCTTGCAATGTCGTAAATGCGAGAGGCTGTGGGAAAGCGGCGTCAAAGCCGCCGCACTCCAAATGGAGAAGCCATGCCAACAGAAAGCGAACCGTTGCCACCCGTAAAGGATTGGCCGCACGCGCCGGTTCACCGTCTCGATACAGACGGCGTATTCATGGTGACTGCCGCTACGATGTATAAGCGGCGTCTATTCAATACGCCGGAGGAACTGTCATTGCTTGAAAATCAGTTGCTGACGTTGGCGCTGAATTATCAATGGCAGCTTGAGGCTTGGGCGGTTTTTTCGAACCATTATCATTTCATCGCGCGCAGCCTGCCTGAAGCAGGCGACCTGAAACAGATGGTGAGTCAGTTGCATACGACGACTGCGCGCGACCTGAACCGGATAGAAAAGGTCGAAGGGCGCGCGGTTTGGCACAACTTCTGGGATACGGCACTGACCTTTCAGAAATCGTATCTTGCGCGATTGAATTACGTTCACCAAAATCCTGTGAAACATGGATTGGTAGCGGTGGCTAACCAGTACAACTGGTGTTCGGCAGCTTGGTTTGAACGCACCGCGCCACGACCGATGGTGCAAACCATTTACAGTTTCAAAATTGACCAACTAAAAGTCATGGACGATTACTGATCGGCGGAGCCTTTGGAGTGCGGCGGCTTTGACGCCGCTTTCCCAAAGGTATTGAAAACGCGAGGCACCGAATGCAACGTGTCGCGTGGCTTTGTAATGTCGTGATTGCGAGAGACTGTGTGAAAGCGGCGTCAAAGCCGCCGCACTCCATAAGCTTCGCCGGAACCTTTATGTCAAAACTTATTTTTTTATTCGTCTTAGGCATCGCGTTATTGCCCGGCGTAAACCATTCTTCCGCCCTCGAAGAAATCAAAGTCCTGCGTTACCAACCCATCCCGATGCGCGACGGCGTGAAGCTCTATGGCGACGTATATCTGCCGCGTGCCGCAGGCCGCTATCCGACGTTGATCGTACGCACGCCTTACGGAGTGCAGCGCGACGGCGCGCATGAGGCGTTGATCAAGTTCGCGCAGCGCGGTTACGCCATCGTGATGAACGACACGCGCGGGCGCTATGAGAGCGAAGGCAAGTGGGAACCGTTTCGCAACGAAGACAAAGACGGTTACGACACGATTCAATGGGCGAGCAAACAGCCGTGGTCGAATGGCAAAGTGGCTACGCAAGGCGGGTCTTACCTGGGGCACGTGCAATGGGCGGCGGGCAAGTTGCAGCCGCCGAATCTGGTAGCGATGTTTCCGGCACTGGCTTCGACCAACATCTATCGCGATTGGATTACGTTGAATGGCGCGTGGCGGCTTTCGTTCAATTACGGCTGGGGCGTAGTGCGCATGCCCAATCGCATTATGCTGCCGCAATACTGGCACACCGAAAGTTTCGCGCCGCCGGAATTGAAATACGACAAGGTCTTGCAGCATCTGCCGTTGAATGATGGCGACACGATGAGCGCGGGTTACGCCGTTCAGTTTTACCGCGATTGGGTAGCGCATCCCGATTACGACGCTTATTGGAAAGCCATCAGCGACGAAGAAAGTTTTAACAAGTACAACGTACCTGTTCACACCAGCGGCGGTTGGTTCGACATCTTTTTGCAAGGCACGATCAACGGCTTCGTCGGAGTCCGCAAACACGGCGCAACCGAAAAGACGCGGCGTGAATCGCGGATGATTATCGGCGCGTGGGGACACGGCCCTACGCAAAAATACGGCGACGTAGATTTCGGCGCAGCCAACAACCGCAACCAGTTCGAGACCGAACTGAAATTTTTTGACCGTTATGTTAAGGGATTAAACAACGGCCTTGATCGCACTCCGCCCGTCGAGATTTTTTATATGGGTGCGAACGTCTGGCAGCACGAACAGGATTGGCCGATACCCGGCACGAAATTCACGCCGTGGTATTTGGCTAGCGGCGGCGCGGCGAATACGCCAGCAGGCAATGGGGTGGTGAGCGCGGCTTTGCCGAACGGTGCGGCGAGCGATCAATACAGCTATGACCCGAATGATCCGGTGATGACGTTGGGCGGCAACAACTGTTGCGGCACGCCTACGTTGGCGGGGCCGAAAGATCAGCGTCCGTTAAAAGACCGCAAAGATATTTTGGTTTATACGAGCGAACCGATGACCGCGCCGCTCGCCATCGCCGGGCCGGTGAAGATGAAACTTTTCGCTGCGACCGACGGCCCCGATACCGATTGGGTCGTCAAGCTGATTGACGTAGCCCCCGATGGTTTCGCCTTCAATATATGCGAAGGCATCATCCGCGCGCGCTATCGCAAAAGTTTAGCGCGGCCTGAGTTGCTGAAACCCAACGAAGTTTATGAATACGAAATTGATCTGGTCGGGACGGCGAACGTCTTTCTGCCCGGCCATCGGCTGCGCTTAGACATCACCAGCAGCCACTTCCCGCAATTCGACCGCAACCCGAATACGGGTGAACCCTTCGGCACGTCGGCGAAGGTCCGCGTGGCGAAACAAACGATCTATCATTCAGTGCAAGGGGCAGGCCAACGTGCTTCACAGATTGTGTTGCCGGTCGTGCCTTTACCGAAAAACAAAACGTAATCAAACGTGGCGCAGGCTTCAGCCTGTGAGACGTATCGTGGACTTTAGTCCGCGCATCATTGCCCCAACCGCGCGGACTAAAG
>JAYSVR010000339.1:0-16356 GCA_043718445.1 Acidobacteriota bacterium
GGGTGCGATTTAAATCGGGACGAAGTTTTCAGTAGGCGCTTGACATAGCTTTTGCCAATAGGCGTTCCATTCCTCATTGGCGCGCTGGACTCGGAGCGCCAGCATCTTTTCTGCATTCTCCGCGCGCCACCAAGCGCCTGGGCGCTTGAGTCGCGCCTGAATTACGTGCCGATGGCCGCTTTCGATTTCGCCCGAGCCAATGGGCAGCCCCTGGGCCAGCGCACCCGCGTAATCCAGATACGGCAAATGATTGTTCAGGTAACGTTCACAAGCCCGCACGGGCGCTTCTGCCTCCGCTACGGTCGCGGGTTCTCGATACGGCGCGAGTGCGGCTAACACCTCCGTTACCCGGTTCTCTTTGAGCGCCGTTTGTTGCGTCTCCCGCCACACGGACGGCGCGCTGCTACAGGCGTTGGCGGCCGCACTCAGGTACTCACTCACGTGATAGAAGTCCAACAAGTATTGCCCCTGCGCACCAAAGCGCGTTTCCACCTGCCCCGCAATCCAACTGGCTCCGTCGCCCAGGCAATGCAATTGTGTTTGTGCGCCCGCGCCCGCGCGCGCTGCGCAATCCAGCCAACGTTCTCCGACTTCGTCTACCTCCCCTAACAACGTCGCCGCATAACGCGCCGTGACGGTCGCCACCGGACGTGCCAAACACAACCGCGCTTCTTCCCACCGCAAGGTCTTCTCTTTCCGTTTATCGGCGCTGGTCTCCGAAGGGATGACGAGCGGTAACATACAACCATCGGCTTCGGCCAACAGGCGTTCCCAGCCCGCTTCCGGCCCTAACTCCGTCGCTAACGCTTCCTGCTGTTGCTCCGCCAACGCCGCGCCGTGCGCTTCCGTAATGGTACGCGCCGCGCTCGCCGCAATGGCGATCCCGTAATGTTCCCGCATCTTGGCGGGGACTTGCCCAAAAGCGTTGTCCGCACCGAAATCGCTGATCGCACGTTGCAGCGGCAAGCTGTACCCACAACTGTGCATCCCAGCCCGCGTGCGGAACGGTCGCACCTGTACGCCATCCGCGCTCCGCCGGTAGCTTTGCTCTTCCACACAGACCTCGCCAAACAAGGTCTGCCATTTCAGCGTTTTTTTTCCTTGCGTTGCACCGTCGCTTGTTCATCCCACGCCCGACTGACGCGCGCGGCACCCGCCTCCGCCCAATCTTGCAACAACTCATGGCCCAAGTGCCGTACCTGTGCGAGTACGGCCAACTCCGTTTCATCGGCCCGCACGTACTGCCCGGTGGTGTTTTCCGCTACCTCTAACAATTGCTCGACCCGCGCACGCAGCGCCGGATGCTCGCGTAACCGTTCTTCCAAACTTAACTTCATGGTGTACCTCCTAGACGCCATTTTCACATACTTCTACTCCGGTTGGCGGGGGCTACCGGCGTAGTCCCGCTTTTAATCGCACCCTTATTATTCAGCTTTATCGCTCTTGCCTTTGCCCTCTCGTAATGTTTCGCTAAGATGGTGGTTGCTGAATCACTAAATCGCTCAGCCGCTTTAGTGCCAGCTAAATAACTACGATGCTTTGCCCCGCGATTGGTTATGGCGCAACTCCCGCTTTTGAATATCGAAAATCTTGAATCTCATTTATGGGCTGCCGCAAACATTCTTCGCGGCCCGGTGGATGCTGCTGATTTCAAGACGTATGTCTTTCCGCTGCTCTTTTTCAAACGCATCTCGGACGTTTATGACGAAGAATATCGCGCCGCACTAGAGGAATCAGGCGGTGATGAAGAGTACGCGCGGTTCCCGCAAAACTATCGGTTTCAGATTCCCGCGAATTGTCATTGGGAAGATGTACGTGCAGTCACGACTAATGTCGGGCAGGCTTTGCAAACAGCGTTGCGCGGCATTGAGAACGCTAATCAAAGCACGTTGTATGGCATCTTTGGTGATGCCCAATGGACGAACAAAGACCGCTTGCCGGATGCGCTGTTGCGTGACCTGATCGAACATTTCTCTCGCATCAATCTCAGCAATCAAGCTGCGCAAACCGACATACTCGGTCAGGCTTATGAGTACCTCATCAAAAAATTTGCGGACGCCACTAACAAGAAGGCCGGAGAGTTTTATACGCCGCGTTCGGTCGTGCGGTTGATGGTCAACATCCTCGACCCGCGCGAAGGCGAATCCATCTACGACCCGGCGTGCGGCACCGGCGGGATGTTGCTCGAAGCCGTCCATCACGTAAAAGCAAACCACGGCGATGACCGTACGCTCTGGGGTAAGCTCTTCGGGCAAGAGAAAAACCTGACGACTTCAGCCATTGCCCGCATGAATTTGTTTTTGCACGGCGCGGCTGATTTCAACATCGTGCGCGGTGACACGCTGCGTAACCCGGCTTTTTATTCACAAGATGGTTTGATGAATTTTGATTGTGTGATTGCCAACCCGCCCTTCTCGCTCGAAAAGTGGGGCGAAGAGGTTTGGGCGAGCGATCCTTACGGACGCAATTTCGCCGGAATGCCGCCTGCCAAGAGCGGTGATTACGCTTGGGTGCAACACATGATTAAGTCTATGGCTCAGGTCAGCGGACGTATGGCCGTTGTCTTGCCGCACGGCGCGCTCTTTCGTATGGGCAAAGAAGGTGAATTGCGCAAGAAAATTTTGCACATGGATCTGCTCGAAGCCGTTATCGGTTTGGGACCGAATTTGTTTTATGGCACTGGGCTAGCGGCGTGCATACTGGTCTTTCGTCAACGCAAGGCGAAAGGCCGCAAGAAGAAGGTGCTGATTCTCGATGCTTCGCGCGTATGCAAAACCGGACGCGCGCAAAACGAATTGTTGCCCGAACATGTCGAACGCATTTACGGCTGGTATCGTGATTACCAAGACGTAGAAGGCATCGCGCGCGTCGTCACACTCGACGATATTGCCGCCAATGATTTCAACCTCAACATTCCGCGTTACGTCGAACCGAAGACCGAGCAGGAAACGCTTTCGGTCGAAGACGCAATGAATCGTTTGCGTGACAGCGCCGTCGTCGCCTTTGCCGCCGAAGAAAAATTGATTGCCATTCTTAAACGAGAGGGCTTGCTCACTTGAATACCCGCATCACTCAGCAACAACTCGAAAACTACCTTTGGGGTGCGGCGACTTTGTTGCGCGGCACGATTGACGCGGGCGATTACAAGCAGTTCATCTTTCCGCTGCTGTTTTTCAAACGTCTGTGCGATGTGTTTGACGAAGAAACCCAAACTGCTTTGGCTGAATCGGGCGGCGATCAGGACTTTGCCGCATACCCTGAAAACCATCGCTTTCAGATTCCCGCCGAAGCGCATTGGCGGGTGGTGCGCAATACCTCCACCGATGTCGGACAAGCTTTGCAAGCCGCCTTGCGCGCCATCGAAACCGTCAATCAAGATAAGCTGTTCGGCATCTTCGGCGACGCGCAATGGACGAACAAAGACCGCTTGCCTGACGCGATGTTGCGCGACTTGATTGAACATTTCAGCCAGTATGAATTGACCGTCGCCAACTTGCCCGAAGACGAGTTAGGCAACGGCTATGAATATCTCATCAAGAAATTCGCGGATGATTCAGGCCATACCGCCGCCGAGTTTTATACCAATCGCACCGTCGTACACCTGATGACCGAAATGCTCGAACCGCAACCGGGCGAAGCCATTTACGATCCGACCTGCGGTTCGGGCGGCATGTTGCTGTCGGCCATCGCGCATTTGCGGCGGCAGCAAAAAGAGTGGCGCAACGTGCGGCTTTATGGACAGGAGCGCAATCTGATGACCTCTTCGATTGCGCGTATGAATTGCTTCTTGCACGGCATCGAAGATTTCGACATCCAGCGCGGTGACACGCTGTCAGAACCGAAGCTCATCATTGACGGCAGCCTCAGGCGCTTTGACGTAGTACTCGCCAATCCGCCTTATTCGATCAAACAGTGGGATCGCACCAAGTTCGCGGCTGACCCGTGGGGACGCAACTTGTATGGCACGCCGCCGCAAGGCCGCGCCGATTACGCTTTCTGGCAACACATCCTGTGCAGCCTGACGCCGAAAACAGGACGATGTGCGATTCTCTTTCCGCACGGCGTGCTGTTTCGGCAAGAGGAAGCCGAGATGCGCCGCAGGCTGATCGAAGCCGATTTGATTGAGTGCGTGTTGGGGTTGGGGCCGAACCTGTTTTACAACTCTCCGATGGAAGCCTGCGTCGTCATTTGCCGCACGGCCAAACCCAAAGCGCGCAAAGGACGCATCCTGTTCATCAACGCCGTCAACGAAGTCACCCGCGAGCGCGCGCAAAGCACGCTGACCGATGAACATCTTCAACGTATCGTGAAGGCTTACCGAACCTGGCAGGATGAAGCGGGCTTTGCGCGCGTAGTCAGGTTGGATGAACTGCGCCAACAGAACGGAAATTTGAGCATCCCGCTTTATGTCGCGCTCGCCAGTGTCGGCGACGAGGCGAAGGCGGAAGCACGCGAAGTGAAGCTGAACGAGGCGCTGACGGATTGGCTGGCCAGCCCCGCCAAAGTGCGCGCGTCGCTGGCGGAATTGTTAAACGTGCCCAGCCCGCCAGCACCACCACCAGCGTCGCAGGTGTCGAAGCCGAGGCGCGAAGTTCAACCCGCGTTCAAACGCGCCGTGCTGGCGGCGGAAATCACTTCGCAGATGCACACGCAACCGACTTTCGGTTCGGTCAAACAGACGAAGTTGCTTTATATGTGCGAGAAACATCTTCAGCTTGACCACGGTGCGGAACATAAATACCTGCGACAAGCGGCGGGGCCTTATGACCCCAAAGCGATGCGTTCCATCGAAAGCACCTTCAAACAGAATCACTGGTTCAACGTCGTTCATAGCCCTCAACGAGTAAGCTATTTCCCCAGCGAAAAAGCCGGAAGCCACAGCAAGTATTTCGCCAACTACTTCGGCAACCGGCGGAACGAAATCAATCAACTCATTGTCACGTTTACTCCACTGGATACGGAACGATGCGAGATCGTAGCTACTCTCTATGCCGCTTGGCTGGACTTCATCGAACAAGGCAAGTCGCCGAATGACGAAGAGATCATCAACGAAGTGCTGACGAACTGGCACGAAAGCAAACGTCGCATTCCGCACGACCGCTGGATGAAAGCGCTCGGCTGGATGAAAGAAAAGCGCCTGACGCCCTTGCATCGCAAAGTCACGCCGCCCGTTGTGACGCGACGAAATGAAACGCCGAGCCTGAGCTTGTCCAACCTGATGCCAGCACATGATTGGGCGAAGTTGCCGCTGTTTGACCGGAGCGGTTGGCGGCGGCTGCCGTTTGGCGCGTTTGCCGAGAGCGTCAATGAGCGCGTCGAACCGGCGAACGCGGCGGACGAGGTTTATGTCGGGCTGGATGATCTTGATTCGGGCAGTTTGCACATTCGGCGTTGGGGCAAGGGCAGCGATGTCATCGGCACGAAACTGCGCTTTCGCCAAGGCGATTTGATCTTCGGACGCCGCCGCGCTTACCAACGCAAACTGGTCGTGGCCGAAATGGACGGCATTTGTTCGGCGCACGCGCTGGTTGTGCGCGCCAAGCCAGAGTTCGTACTGCCGGAGTTCCTGCCCTTCCTGATGATGAGCGACAAGTTTATGAACCGCGCCGTAGAGATTTCAGTCGGTTCGCTTTCACCAACGATCAACTGGACGACGCTCAAGCTTCAGGAATTTGATTTGCCTCCGCTCGACCAGCAGCGGCGTATCGCGGAAATTTTGTGGGCGGTGGATGAAGTAATTGAAACTTCGATAGCTCATTTCAATACGATTACTGCGTTGAAAACCATCGCACTTGAGCAGCTTACGCGTATTGGCAAGGCAGCTTTCCCAGTCCGCAGGCTGGGTGATGTAGCAACCTGCCAGTATGGCCTTTCTTGCGCTTTGAGCGAATCAGGCGAATATCCGATTCTTCGGATGATGAATTATGACGAAGAACTGGTTAGCGCATCCGATCTTAAATTCGCGGATATGCCCTCTAAGGTGGCGGCTGATTTCACACTAGAACGAGGGGACATATTATTTAACCGAACGAACAGTGCTGATCTCGTTGGTAAGGTGGGTATTTTCCAACTAGAAGGTTGTTACCTTTTTGCCTCTTACCTTGTGCGCATCAAAACAGACGGGTCTGTTTTGATGCCAGAGTTTCTGAACTTTTATCTCAATAGTGAGTCTGGACAGAAGGCGGTGCGCGCGTTTGCCACTCCTGGTGTGAGCCAATCAAATATTAGCGCAGGCAGCTTAAAGAAAGTTTTCGTTCCAGTGCCATCACTTGCTGAGCAAACTGAAGCCATTCGAGAACTGAGAGAAATTACGACAGCAAAGCGAATGTTACGAACGCATATTCAGACGCAGCAGTCGATGTTGCGAGAGATGATGAATTCTTTAATCGGGTAATGCCAATGTTTACCGAATCCAACACCGTCGAACAGATGATTCTCGACGCCGCGACGCAACTCGGCAGCGCGGCGGAAAAGTGGGACTACGTGCCCGGCCCCCAACTGCCGCGCCAGACGCAGGACGTGATGGTCGAGCCGTGGGTGCGCGAGGCGCTCATCCGGCTCAATCCTGACATTGCCGCGCAACCCGACCGCGCCGACGAAGTGATTTATCACCTGCGCGCTTGCATCCTGTCGGCGCAATCTGATGGATTGGTGCGCGCCAACGAAAATTTCATGGCGTGGGTACGCGGCGAAAAGACGATGCCCTTTGGCGCCAACGGCGAACACGTCACCATTCGTTTGCTTGACGCT
This sequence comes from Acidobacteriota bacterium, assembly GCA_043718445.1. Classification (GTDB taxonomy): domain Bacteria; phylum Acidobacteriota; class Blastocatellia; order RBC074; family RBC074; genus JACPYM01. The sequence goes on from JAYSVR010000339.1 coordinate 6,751, forward strand.
GACCCAGCGAACAACCGCCGCACCGTTGCCAACCAATGGACGTTTCAACACGGCGCTATCGAAAAACGCTTTGACATCGTGCTGCTCATCAACGGCTTGCCCGTCGTCATCGGTGAAGCCAAGACGCCTACGCGCAGCGCGGTGACGTGGTTCGACGGCGCGTTTCAGGTCAACGAGATTTACGAACGGCAAGTCCCGGCGATGTTCGTGCCCAACGTTTTTTCGTTTGCGACCGAAGGCAAATGTTACCGCTACGGCTCGATTCGTATGCCGATTGATTTGTGGGGCCCGTGGCGTGACGACGAGAGTCAGGAAGAAGGCCAACTGCACCACGTCAAAGCCACCGCCCAAAGCATGCTGCGTCCCGGCGTAGTGTTCGACATCCTGCAAAACTTCACCTTGTTTGCGACCGACAAAAAACACCGCCGCATCAAAATCATCTGCCGCTATCAGCAATATGAGACGACCAACAAGATGCTCGACCGCGTGCTGGCGGGCTACCCGAAAAAAGGGTTGATCTGGCACTTTCAAGGCAGCGGCAAATCGTTGCTGATGGTCTTTGCCGCGCAAAAGTTGCGGCTGCATCCCCGGCTGGGCAATCCGACCGTCGTGATCGTGGTTGACCGCATTGATCTCGACACGCAAATCTCTGCGACCTTTAACGCCGCCGACGTGCCGAACATGATCGGCGTCGCTTCACGGCAGGAATTGCAAACGCTGCTCGCGCAAGACGTGCGAAAAGTACTCATCACGACGATTCACAAATTCGGCGAGGCCAGCGGCAAACTCAACGAACGCTCGAACATCATCGTGATGGTTGACGAAGCTCACCGCACGCAGGAAGGCGACCTCGGACGCAAGATGCGCGAAGCCTTGCCGAACGCTTTCTTGTTCGGCCTGACGGGTACGCCGATCAATCGCGCCGACAAAAATACGTTTTGGGCCTTCGGCGCTGACGAAGACGAGAAAGGTTATCTGAGCCGCTATTCGTTTCAGGATTCGATTCGTGACAAGGCGACGCTGCCGCTGCACTTTGAAGCGCCCGAAGTGCGGCTGAAACTTGATCGCGCCGCGATTGATGAGGCTTATGCGCAAATCACCGGCAACCTGAATGAACAGGAACGCGACGATTTAGCCAAACGCGCCGCCAAGATGGCCGTGCTGGTTAAAAATCCCGAACGAGTGCGCGCCGTGGTCAATCACATGGTCAAGCATTACCAAACCAAGATTGAGCCGAACGGATTCAAAGCGCAGGTGGTAGTTTTCGACCGCGAATGCTGCGTGCTTTACAAAAAGATGTTTGACGAGTTGCTTGGTTCAGAAGCCAGCGCGGTGGTGATGCATACGACCAACGCCGACCCGGTTGAATGGAAAGCGCATTCGCGCGAGCGCGATGCCGAAGAAAAACTGCTTGACCGATTCCGCGACCCGGCTGACCCGCTGCAATTCGTCATCGTGACCAACAAACTGTTGACCGGATTCGACGCGCCGATTTTGCAGGTGATGTATCTCGACAAACCGATGAAAGATCACAACCTGTTGCAAGCCATCTGCCGCACCAACCGCACCTTCGGCCAGGAAAAGACGCACGGCTTGATCGTTGATTACATCGGGATATTTGATGACGTAGCGCGCGCTTTGGATTTCGATGAACAAGCCGTGTTGCAAGTCGTCTCGAACATTGACGAATTGCGCAAGGAATTGCCGGTGCAAATGCAAAAGTGCCTAGCCTTTTTCGCGGGCGTGAACCGCGCCGTCAGCGGTTATGAAGGTTTGATGGATGCGCAACAACGTTTGCCTAACAATGAGACACGCGACCGGTTCGCGGCGGAATACACGCTGCTCGGCAAAATCTGGGAAGCCCTTTCGCCCGATCCGCTGTTGAGTCCTTATGAAACCGATTTTAGATGGCTGACGCAGGTTTACGAATCGGTCAAACCCGTCAGCGGCAATGGACGCTTGCTCTGGCATCGGCTCGGAGCCAAAACCGTCGAACTCATCAATCAAAACGTACACGTCGAATCAGTGCGCGACGATGTTGATACGCTCGTGCTGGATGCCGAAGTACTCGATGGATTGTTGAAAGACGCGCAGCCCGAAAAGAAAGCACACGAACTCGCCATCAAACTGATTGCCCGCTTGCGCAAACACGCCGCCAATCCCAAATTCAAGGAACTCGGTGAACGGCTGGAAAAGGTCAAAGAGCGTCACGAACAAGGCTTTCTGACCAGTCTGGAATTTCTCAAACAGATTCTGGAAATTGCGAAAGAGGTCGTCGAAACCGAGCGGCAAGTCGAGCCACAGGAAGAACGCGACCGTGCAAGAGAAGCCCTCACTGAACTGTTCAACGAAACCAAGAACAAGGCTACGCACATCATTGTCGAGCGCATCGTCAACGATATTGACGGCATCGTGAAACAAGTGCGGTTTCCTGACTGGCAAAACACTTCACAAGGCGAACGAGAGGTGCAAAAAGCGTTGCGCAAAGCCTTGCTCAAATACCAACTGCACACTGATCAAGAACTGTTTGAAAAGGCATACGAATACATCAAACAGTATTACTAATGATTCGCGACGGCGGCGGAGTTAATCAAAGCCTGATGCAACGAGATCACCTATCCTCTCTGTATTTTCGTGAACATGGTCGCTATGACAGCTTGTCGTGGGAAACGATGCTTTCAGACGACCCACATTCGCTAAAGGCGCAAATGGTCACGTTACATGAAGGCTTTCATGCCGATCTTGATCGGACTACGGATTACGGATCACTGCTCACGGTCTATGCGTACTTGGCCGCACAATTACCAGAGACCCGGCAATACAGCGATGTCTTCAACAGCCTGATAAAATATTGCAAGCGCACCCATGAGACTTTTGCCACTTACCTGAGCGTCTTCCTGTTGACGGTGAACGCGCCGGATGCCCAAGCAGAGATCGAAGCATCGTTGCTGGATTATGCGCAGTATCAACGCCTGGGGGAACGTTTGGTGCATGGAATTGATGGCGCTTATTTGCGATTTCACGCGGCATTGAGCGCCTTACGAATTTGCATGCAGGGGCCGGTGACACAACGGGCGTTGCACGTTGGGCTAACTGATTTTCGCATTCGCGATCTGGGAACGCGCAACTTTCCCGATGAGCGGCTGCGGGTGATTGAGCAAGTATTGGCTGCTGAGCCACAGTTCTGGCAGCACGCGTTAGAAGAAGCGCAACGGCAGCGTCCCGATTGGCCGGTATGGACGGTCATTCACGCGAGCATCGGTGAACCGGCACTGTTTCATCAACTGTTGGAAGAAGAACACACTTCAACGTCGGCCTTTCTGATGACGCAGTTCCAAGAGGCGCTAGCCGAACGATTGCGCTCACATGAAATGGAAAGCCTCCCTTATGACGGGCATATGCCATTTGTCAGCCCTTTACTTGCGGATGCAGAAAAATTGGTAGGAACCGTTAGCCCTGGCGCGATTCACTTGGTCGCGGCGGAGCAGTTAGAAGAAGAACTTCACGAGCGCGTGGCAACAGTGATGAACTTTGCCGAAGAGCGGCTGATGATTCGCACAATACCTCTGCGAGGCTCGCTCTTCCATTTGTCAGACGGCTCGTTGCAAGATTGGCAGGAACTGCATTCAGGCAACGATGAGCGGCGGCACTTCTATCTTTTGACCAAACCAGCTCATCGGCTGCTTGAACAGTATTCCTGGGAGTCAGAAGATGCAGCCTTTCTGCAAACTTTAGGGAGCGCGCCACTTTGCTGGATTCAACGTAGCGGAGAGCAAGGTGGTGAGCGCGTGGCACAGATGTTCGTATGCGATGAGCCGCAGCAGATTATTTCTTTAGCGACAGAAATTGACTTAAAGTTGCCCCTCATCAGTAATCTTTCAATGGCTACACTGGTCGAATCGGAATGGATGGGAACTTGGGGAACCGTACTCGCCCAACATACTCAGCCAATGATCTTGTTTGACATGACCCCTTTTCATCACTTTTCGCACTGGCAAAAGCAAAATACTTTCCGTGTCCGGTATGGCACGATCAATCTGCATGCAGAGACTCAATCATTTGTTGCTTTTGCCTGTAAGCTTGATGATGTCTTGCCTTGGCCGTTGATCGCGCCTTGCTCGTCTGTTGTGGCGAAGGCTTTACAGATTTACATTACCGAAATGCTTCCGTCGGAGAATATTTTCATGGCAGATGAAAGTTTCATTCACGCAGAGACAGAAAAGCTGACAATTCTGCTCTCGCATTTGACACGAGAAGAGCGTTTTTTCGATTTCAACGCCTGTCGGGACAAGCTGCTTAGTTTTTAATTTCGCAAGAGGAGTGCTTATGCAATCGCTTCACGAATTTGTTAATCAACAACTTTCTTCAAATGCGGAAGAGGGGGCAGAATTTTCTACGACGCAACTCCGTCACATTTGGGAACAACTTTACCCCACAGATGCGCCGTCGAACGAAACGCTGTACCAAATTTGTGAAGATGTTTTTCTGGCCACTGTTAATCCTGCCCAGCAGGTGCAACTGCAATACAAACCCGGCGGTTGGACGATCAAGCTTTCCGAAAGTGCGCTGAAAACGGGTGTGGTGACATCGCTGCTGGGTGGAATATTGGTAGCCGCAGGGATAACAGGATTGCCTGCATTATTGATTCCTGCCATTGTGCCGTTGATGTTTGAGGTCGAAAAAGTTCGCCTCACCCGCAGCGAACAAGAAGTCTTCGCTGAATTATCCTGGCGTGACGAAGCACGAACACTAACGGCAGATGATTTGTATGCGAAGCTGCCGATGGAGATTCAAGACGAACTCTCAAGGCTTGACTTCCTTGATTTTCTGGAAAAATGCCGACGTGCAGGCTTGGTAGAAGAACAAAAAACCCAGCAAAGTGTCGTAAACCCAGTTGAGTCTAAGTTCAGCCTTCACCCATCAAGAAGCCCTAATTTTCGCATCACCATTATTTAAGATTCGTTTACGTGAAGTACCTGCCAATAACAAGTTACTAGATTCACAATTAAATTTTCAGCCACTCATTGAAATTCAAAATGTACGCATGAGACTTTGCTCTCGTGCCCCGAAACCCCGAATTCGTTGCCTTATGAAATTCACTGGGTTTCATCCTCAAGGTGAGGAAGAGCGTGTTCTGCCGCTCGATCTCGCCGCGCTACTGGTGCGCAAACCTGACGCTGCGATCTTCGCCCGGATGGTCGGCTCGGCGATGGAAGCAGCGGGGATTCGCGCCGGAGATTTGCTCGTGATCGAAGCCAACGACCGATATGCCGATGGGCAAATCGTGTTAGCCTTCGTCAACGGTCAAGCCGTCGTGCGCCAATTGTCGGGCGCGGCCCTATTGCCTGCCGATGAGAGATTCCCAGTGATTGAACTTGATGAAAGCTGCGTCATTCGTGGCCGCGTAGTCGCCGCTATCACCTTGCTGAAAGCGTCGCGTTTCGCCTTGCCTGATGCCGCCTGACTCGCGCTCCGTGGGAATCTGTTATGCCGTATCGCAGTGCTTCGCACGCATCCGCTGTGGCGATTGTGGATGCAAATAGTTTTTATGCTTCGTGCTTCGCCGCCTTTGACGCTTCGCTGGCTCACCGCCCGGTGGTCGTTCTCAGCAACAACGACGGCAACATCATCGCGCGTAACGCGGCGGCCAAGCGGCTGGGCATTGCGATGGGCGTACCTTTCTTTCAGGTGCGTGAACTGGTGGCGCGCGAGAACGTGCGCGTCTTTTCGAGCAACCACGGGTTCTTTGCCGATATGGCTTGGCGGTTTCAATCGTTGTTGTATGAGTACTCGCCCATCGTTGAGCATTATTCGATTGATGAGGCGTGGCTCGACGTTGAGGCTGCTGCCCCGAGTTCTTCAAAGATGTCGCTCGATGCCATCGGGCGTGAAATCCATCACCGCGTATGCGCGCTCTCAGGCATCCCCGTGGCGGTGGGCTTCGCCGAAACCAAAACCCTCGCCAAGCTCGCGCTCGAACTCGCCAAGACTTCACCCAAGACCCGTGGCGTACTTGATCTAACACGCTCGCCTTATCAAGACCTCGCGCTCGAACGCTTGCCCGTGTCTGACGTATGGGGCATCGGCGCGCGGTCTGCGAAAAAGCTGAACCGGCACGGCATCATCACTGCGCTCGACTTGCGCGAAGCCGACGATCAATGGATTCGCCAAAACCTGACCGTCACCGGCTTGCGCACCGTACACGAATTGCGCGGCATTCAATGCTTTCCGCTCAACCCCGATCCGCCGCCGTGCAAACTGGTCACGGTGTCGCGCTCGTTCGGACAAGCTGTGACGAGTGCCAGCGAAGTGCGCGCCGCCGTCGCCTGGTTCACCGCCCGTGCGGCAGAAAAGTTACGGCGGTCAGGTTTCGTCGCCGCACGGCTGACCGTCTGGCTCACGACCGACCGATTCAAAGACACGCCGCAAGCCGCCGATTCGCTCACGCTGAATATCGCTCCGTTGAGTGATTGCACGCGCGAACTCACGCAAATCGCGTTGCGCGGTTTAGAGCGATTGATGCAAGCCCGTGCGGCCTACCCTTATGAATGGCGCAAAGCCGGCGTGATGTTGTCAGAACTGGCTCCGGCGCGCGCGGCGCCCCCTTCGTTATGGCACGACTTGCATACGGCGAAGTACCAATCCCTGATGAAAACGATGGACGAAGTGAATGCGCGCTACGGTAAAGACACGCTGCGTTGCGGCTGGTATCCGAGCGAAAACGTTTGGCGCACGAAAGCGAATTTCGCCGCGCCGGGGCCTACGATTAAGTGGAGCGACATCATGCGATGCCGATGACGGAGGCAGTGAATGGCTTCCCCCTGGCATTGAACAGCACGGCGGCGTCACCTAAAGATTCACGTTTAGCTGACTCGCGGATGTAAGCAGTGAACCGGCTGGCCGCCGACGTAAACTGCACACGGATGTTCGAGTCCGGCAAAATAAGCCAGTTCGCGGTAATCGCCGCAGGCGTGAATGACGAAATCGGCGCGTTTGCCCGCTTCGAGCGAACCGAGTTCCGCGCCGCGATGCAAGCTGTAAGCAGCATTGATGGTGGCGGCGGTGAGCGCTTCCGCCGGAGTCATTTTCATTTGCGTGCATGCCAGCGTAAGCACCAGCAGCATTGAAGGAACAGGCGACGAGCCGGGATTGAAATCGGTGGCGAGGACGACCGCTAATCCGGCGTCGAGCATGGCGCGTGCATTGGGGTAACGCGCCGCGCCGATCATCAGCACCGAAGCCGGTAACAACACCGGCTGCACATGGGCGGCTCGCAAGGCCGCGATGCCTGCGATGTCAGTCTGTTCGAGATGATCGGCGGTCGTGGCCTGGAGTTCCGCCGCCAACTCCGCGCCACCATTGCGTGAAAGCTGGTCGGCATGCACGCGCAGCTTCAAGCCATGAGATTGAGCGGCTCGCAGGATGCGACGCGTTTGCGCAACGCTGAATGCGCCTTGCTCACAAAACACGTCGCAGTATTCAGCCAACTGTTCGGCAGCGACGCGCGGCAACATTTCATGGATGACCAGCTCGACGTAATCGTCACTGCGTCCTTGCCATTCATCGGGTAAGGTATGCGCCCCTAGAAAAGTCGGCACATAACGCAGCGGCGTTTCGAGGTTCAGCCGCCGAATGGCACGCAGCATTTTCAATTCATCAACCAGGGTCAGGCCGTAACCCGATTTCGCTTCGACAGTCGTCGTGCCGCAGCGCAAAAACCATTCGGCGTAACGTTGGCCCGCCTTCACTAATTCGTCTTCGCTCGCCGCGCGCGTCTTACGCACCGTGGCTTTAATGCCGCCGCCCGCCGCCGCAATCTCCGCATAACTCGCGCCCAGGGCACGTTGTTCAAATTCATCGGCGCGCGTTCCGGCAAAGACAGGATGCGAATGCGCATCCACAAAGCCCGGCAAAACAAGCTGGCGTTGCGCGTCAATCACCAGACAATCGCCCGTGATGAGCGGCTCGATTTCAGCCCGCGAGCCGGTGCGTTCGATGACGCCATCCCGAATGAACAGCGCGCCGTCGTGAATGATGCTTAACTCGCGCATCTCAGCGCCCACACGCGGACGCGCCGCGCCCGCCAGCGTAACCAGTTGCGCACAGTTGATGACCGCCAGTGAATTGCTCATCGTGTTTGCAAGCGCGTAACCAGTCCCGATGCGAACGACAAAAAACATGCCGCCGCGTTCATCACTGTGATTTGGGCTACGTCTTGTTCCGGGTCAACTTCGACTAAGTCCATTGCCCTGACCAGCGGATGCCTGCCGCACAACCACGCCGCGCGACGCACTTCCCAAGCGGATAAGCCACCGGGACGCGCGCCGGGACAGGCCGGCGCAAAGGCGCGATCCAGTACGTCTACGTCAAGATCGAAATAAATGGTTTTGACGCGGGCCGCTAGATATTCGAGCGCCTCGTTCACGGCGCGTTCGATGCCGAGGGCGCGCAAGCGTTCCATCGTCACGACGCGAATGCCCGCATCGCGCGCGACTTGGGCATAAGCCTGTGAATTCGCAAAGCCGAGAATGCCCAGTTGCGTGATGTTTGCGCCAGGCAATCCGTCGTCGAGCAAGGCGCTCACCGGATTGCCATTCGTAAGTCCGTTGCTCGTATCCCGCAAATCGAAATGCGCATCGAGTGTCAACAAGCCGATGTCGGCGAGCGTGTCGCCCAGCCCGTGCAAACCGGGACGCGTGATGCCGTTGTCGCCGCCCAGCAAAATGATGGCATCGTTTTGCCGCAAAGCCTGTCTGACCTGATCGCGCACGGGAACCAAAGCGTCTTCGAGTTTGGTATCGGCCAACGGCAAATCGCCGAGATCGTGCGCAGCGAGCGTGCGCACATCCACCTCGGTCTCGATGTCATAAGTGCTGAAGCGCCGCAACACATTGCGCAACGCGGTAGGCGCGAGGTCGCTGCGGCCTGGCGTCACTGAACCCAGCCGAACGGGCGCGCCGAGTATGGCTAACGCGCCTTGCGTCGGCGCGAGCTGCTCACCTGCCAGCCACGCACTCGCGCGCGGCCAATGCGGATCGTCAACCACGTTCGTGGCATTCATCGCTTTACCTCCGGCGCGTTTAGCATGGGCACTGCCACGCCGTGGCGTCGGGCTTCGTCAATCGCTTTGTCATAGCCCGCGTCTACGTGGCGAATGATGCCCGTGCCGGGATCGGTTGTCAGCACGCGCCGCAACCGCCGCGCCGCATCATCCGTGCCGTCGGCGACTACGACCATTCCGGCGTGCAATGAATAGCCGATGCCTACGCCGCCGCCGTTATGCACCGACACCCACGACGCGCCCGCCGCCGTATTCACCAGCGCATTCAAAATCGGCCAATCGGCAACGGCGTCAGAACCGTCAAGCATTGCTTCGGTCTCACGATAGGGCGAAGCGACCGAACCGCTGTCGAGATGATCGCGGCCAATGACGATGGGGGCTTCGAGTTCACCTTTGCGCACGAGGTCATTCAAGGCTGCGCCGAAGATTGCGCGGTCGCCGTAACCCAGCCAGCACACGCGCGCGGGCAAGCCCTGAAACTGAATGCGTTCGCGCGCGAGTTTCATCCAGCGTTCCAAAATCGGATCGTCGGGGAAGAGTTCCAA
>JAYSVR010000340.1:0-4909 GCA_043718445.1 Acidobacteriota bacterium
GCCGAGACGATGCGGCATTCGTGCGCCACGCCGAAATGCGTGAGCATCTCGTGCGCGTGGCGCATCGTTTCCCAATCGGACTGGCTGCCCATAATGACAGCGACTAACGGTGTGTCGTTTGTACTTTCAGACATACTTTCAGATTCACCGTATCACAGTGACGTTCACCGTACGTGAGACCGTAGCGCCAAAGCTATCAGTCGCCGAAACGATCAACTGGAAGTTGCCGATTTGATTCGCCGTCGGAGCCAGCCGCAACAGCGACGGTGTCAGTTGCCCCTTGGCATCAACCGTGCCGGGGATGACCTGAGCAAACGAAGCGCCCGTCACCGCCAGTCGAGGCACGCGCCGATCATCGTAATCGTAAGCAGAAAACTCGATGTCACTTTGTTTAGTAGCCGGAACCATCACCGAAGAAGCAATGAGCAAAACCGGCGGCTGATTCAACGACGGGTCGGGCAAAGAAATAACGCCGATGTTGGTAATGCTGTTCGGCGAGGCTGCGGTGCGATTGCCGTTAGCGTGATCTATGCGCCCGTCAGAACGCACCACGGTGGCTTCGACAATCAGAATGTCGTCGGGGCCGCTGATCGGTACGTTGCGCAGAAGGAATCCACCATTGCCATCGGTCAACGCCTCTTGCCCGCGCAGGCGTACGCGCGCGCGCCGCACGGGTGAACGGTCAGATTCCAACACGCGACCCACCACTGAAGTCAGCGGACGTTGCCCAACGAGAAAGTAATAAGCGCCTTGTTTAATCGCGTCGGCTTCGGTCTCGACGAATTGACCGTCGCTCGAAACGACCGCGCTGGCAGGCGCAATCCACTGGCCGAGCGTACGGCTTTTTTCGCCTTGATCGAACTGGCAAACAAATAGTTTCGCGCCTGCCGGATAACGTTCGGGGTTGGGAAAACGCAAACGTCCGCCCCGGTTGAACGTTGTGCCGAACGGCGTGATTTGCACGACCGCTGAACTCCACAAGCCGGCGGGAAAGCGCACCGGCAAGAGCGCCTTTTCGACGACGGTCAGCGTGATTTCGCCGCGCGTTGCGCCGTCAGGGAAAAGCACTGCGGAATCATTGGGCAACTCGAACGTCACGTCGCCCGCTTTAATCGTAGCCTCAGGCGCGGTGGCAAACTCAGAAACATCGGGTACGTAAACTGGTTGCGTCAGTGTGAGCGATTCGCCAGCTTGCAAGCCCGCGCCGCCAACTTGCCCTGAAGTTCCGTTCACCTGTTGCAGCGTCAGCGCGTTGCCGAATTGCGTATCGCGTCCGCTCAGATAACTTTGATTGATCGTCAACGTACCGAACTTCGGCGTCGTCGGCACGCTGCTGCCGTCAATCGTGACGAAAGCGTTGCCGTTTAGCGGGTTGGTGAATTCAGAAAGCACGAACGTGCCGTTCAAGGCGGTGTTGGTGGTGAGCAAGCGCAAGCCATCGGTCAGCGAACGCACGATCACGTTGGTCAAAGGCTGTTGGTTGGTGCTTTCGACCACGCCGCTCATCGAAGTGCGAATGCGCAACGCTTCGTTGCTCAGGCCGTCGCCGTTCACGGTGCGTACGAGAATCTTGCTGGTGTCGCTGCCATAAGGCACGCGGGCTACGATTTGGCTGGCGCTGGCTGAAATCACCTGCGCCTCAGTATTGCCTATGCGCACCGTGTTGCCGTTCACGTTGGCGATGAAACCGCTGCCGTTGATCGTCACGGTTTGTCCGGCTTGCGTGGTGTCAGGCGTGAACGAATTCACGAGCGGCGAAGTGGAAGTCACGTTGCCCGCAATCTCGGCTTCGCCCGCGTTGGAAGGCGGCGTGTTGGGGATCCCTACTACGACCGAAAGGCGCCCACGTCCCAGTAACGAGCGCGGAACCAGCGCGTTGATTTGGTCGAGTCCGACTAATGAACCTTGCGGCCCGGCAAATTGCGGCGTGATGACTTCGCCACCTAACAACACGCGCGTCGCATTGCCAGCCTGCCGCCAGCCCGTACCGAACATCACCAGATAAACCTGATCAGAGGCAGGCCCCAGATCAATCGCGCGCGTGATAAATCCTTCACTCGTTGATTGCGCCAGTTCCTCATAAAACGCGACGCTATTGCGTACGCGTAGCACGCTGCCCGCGATGACGCCCAAGCCGGTGGCATTGAAAGTGAAAATGCCCGGCGCGTTTTGCGCAATCGTGACCGTACCGTTGTGCGCCACGCCGTTGTTGCGAATCACTACGGCCTGATTGCCCAGCGGCAAATTGGTGGGCAACAAAAAGTTCACTTGTCCGGGCGAGACGAAAAAGATACCAGCCGCGCTTCCGGCCACTTCGACAGTGGTTCCGCCCAGCGTCACAGGCAACTGAATGCCCGGCGTTGCAGGGTCAGCGTCATTTGCCGACAAAGTTGAATTGGATAGTTGCGCGCCGAAAGCAGCCGCGATGGATTCAGACGCACAGTTGGTTTCATAGCTGGCGGCTGATACGACAGAAATCGTGTTGGCTTGCCAGGCGGCGGCCAATGAGACTGAAGCAACGGGTGAAAGGGCGAATACGCTCAAGCCAATCGTGAAAAGGCTCAACGCGCGAAGTAACAAGGACGACGAAATGAAATATTTTTTTTGCATACAAACTCCAGAGTAAGCCGAACGTCGCAAGGGAAGAATGAAGCTGGCAATTCGTTTGAAATGCAGGGGAAGAAAAAGGTGATTCGATGAAATAGCAAACTGGCGGAACGCAATATAGAGAGCAGACCTGAATGCGTCAATACTGTGTTTTATAAAGGCGGTGGCGTTACCCGAAACGAATAGTTCAAGGCGTAAGGCGTAACCGTTACGCCGTTGAGGCCGATGACTTTCAACACATAAGGGCGAGGCGCGAGCAACGTGGCGGGCACTTTGACTTCGATCACGCGGCCTGTGTCTTTTTCGCGCGCCTTGAGCGTACCGCTTTCCCACAGCCGCTGTCCGTTGGCTGAAGTGCGCAATTCGGCGCGATAGCTGGGGCTGGTGTCGCGCTTGAGATCGAGTTGAAACAACAGGTCTGCTGCGCCTGCGGGCAAGGCCACCGTCGCCGTCGCTTTATCAGCCGGAGTACTCACCGGCAGCGCGACCGCTGGCGTAGCGGCTTGCGCGACCAAAGGTAATGAAGTGGGCAAGGCCGCCAGCGCACTGTTTGCCGCGTTGACGATTACGCTTTGCAAATCGGTCGAAGGCTTGGCGAGTTGTTCGCGCAATTGTTTGATCTTCTGGTCGGCGTTGGCGGTTTCACGTTGCTGTTTCAGCAATTCCTGATTGAGCGAAGCGGTTTCATCCTGCCGCTCGGCGAGTTCGGTTTGCGAGAGGGTCAGATTGCGGCGCAAGCGCAACGAATCGAACAGCAAAAACGCGCAGATGGCAGCAGCCAACAGCATCGAGGCTTGCAGGCCAATTCGCATCGGCATATTGAACGTAGCCCACAACCGCGCGAGTCCGCCGGACAAAGCCGCAGGCCACAGCCAGCTTTTGACTTGGCGCGCAGCCTTTTGCCGCGCAGCCTTTCGGGGGGACGTGGCTTCAGGTTCAGTCGCCAGCACCGTCCAGTCGTCGAGATAGCCCTGGGCAATCTTGACGCGTTCGCGGTGCGAGGCCAGCGCCAGAAAATAACGGCGAAAACGCATGAGGTCTTCGCCGCGCAACTGTCCGTTGACAAAACAGTCAATCAGATCGTCTTCGACAATTTTGACGCGCTGTTGAAACGGCGCATCGGTTTCGAGCAAATTTTGGAGCCGTTGCATTTCACTTTCAGGCAAACAGCCTAATAAGAAACGCGACACTTGATCGGTGGGCATGGCAAACGCTTCGCTTTCTGTAAAAACAGGAAATCGTGACTATTTAATTGGCTCATTGGGGGTATAAACGACGAGGCTTTATACCAGCATCGGCAGCATTCGGCAAAAGCCCTCTGCGCCGCACTGCACGTAGCTTTGCTCGCCTCTGAGCGTCTGCTAGACTCCGCGCAAAATCAGATAGACCAATCGTTCCTGACTAATTGAATGCGCGGCCCGTAACCGCCCCTAAAACCACCTTTTGAGGTAATCGTCACTATGCCTAATAAGCGCACCGCATCCAACGCACTGGTCGCCTTGTTCGCACTATTCATCTTGTCGCTCGCCGCTTGGAGCCTTGCGCCGCTGTTCACACCGCCGGACGTGCAAGCCCAGGCCGGGCCGCGTTCGCAGGAACAGAAAAAGAAAAAGAATCCCAACGCCAACGGCACGCCCGAAGAAGAACAAAAGAAAGAGCAGGAAAAAGTAGACAAGTCTGCGCCCGTGTCAGCCATCAGCATCAGCACCGACATCGTCAACGTCGAAGCCGTCGTCTGGAACAAAAAGACCGGCGCGATGTTGCAAGGACTGAAGAAGGAAGATTTCGAAATTTATGAAGACGGCATCAAGCAGGAAGTCGAAAACTTCGCTACGCCCGAAGCGCCGATCACGATGGTGCTGTTGTTGGAATACAGTAAGCTCATTGATGTGCTGGGCAATCCAGCAGGCGGAGGGATGGAATTCGGACGCATAGAAATCCTGCGTCCGGCTTATGAGTTTGTCGCGCGCTTCGTTCAACCCAAAGATTTTATTTCGATTGTGGCGTTCGACATTCGTCCGACCCCCATCGTTGATTTCACCGACGACAAGAAAAAATTGATGGGAGCCATTCAGTTGCTCATCCGCAACAATCCGGCTTTTAGCGAAAGCAATTTTTTCGATTCTCTCAAATTCGTTTTGCGCGGAGGCAAAGGCGATGCGGTCGTGCTGAATGATGGTGATAAGCAAGAAACAGATAAACAAGGCAATGCTGAATACGCCGGGCTTTATGAAGTAGACGCCCGCACCGCAGTTTTGTATATCGGTTCCGGCCTCGACACGTTCAGCAAAATCAACTTCGA
>JAYSVR010000035.1:0-8456 GCA_043718445.1 Acidobacteriota bacterium
TATTTGAGCGCCGAGATAAGCACACGCGAAAACACCGCCGTTGGAAGCCCGCGTGTCATACAAGCGAATCGGTTTCGCCAAGGGATAGTATTGCAAGCCACCAACGACAAGGGACGTGATCGTCACAGTGAAGGCCGTGGGCGGTGCGCTAACGCAACCTGTCGTGCTATTGCGCACGGTCAGTGTCGCGTTATAGACCGCTGCTAATGCTCCGTCCGGCACGACCAACGCGATGGGCGAAACAGGCAACCCCGCATTCGTCACATCCACAAAGCCCGCCAGATTCGCGGCGGCGTCGTAATCAATGTTGTATTGATTCGGACCGCCGGTGGTCGCCGTATAAGGCAGGTTCGCGCTCGTCGTGCCGCGCGAGACCGATGGACTTGCGCCCAGCGTAATGGTCGGCAAAGTGTTGAAAGTGACGACCACGTCATCGGTCGAAGCCGTGCAAGGCGCGTTGCTGATCGTCCAGCGCAAGGTGTAACTCGTACCTGCCACACCCGTGAAACCCGATGTGGGGCTTGCGGGCGTCGTTACCGCGCCGCCCGCTCCCGACACGATGCTCCACGCGCCAATTCCCGTCGTCGGCGTATTCGCCGCCAACGTCGCTGACGTAACGCAAACCGCTTGATCCGGTCCCGCATTCGCCGTAGTGGGATTCGCTACCAAGTTGATTACCATGTCATCGGTCAAAGCCGTGCAAGGCGCGTTGCTGATCGTCCAGCGCAAGGTGTAACTCGTGCCAGCTACGCCCGTGAAACTAGAAGTAGGACTTGAGGGCGTCGTTACCGCGCCGCCCGCTCCCGACACGATGCTCCACGCGCCCGTGCCTACGCTGGCTGCGTTCGCCGCCAACGTCGCTGACGTACCGCATACCGTTTGATCCGGGCCCGCATTCGCTGTGGTGGGATTCGCTACCAGAGTAATCACCACGTCATCAGTTGAAGCCGTACACGGCGCATTGCTGATCGTCCAGCGCAAGGTGTAACTCGTACCTACTACGCCCGTGAAACCCGACGTGGGACTTGAGGGCGTCGTCACCGCGCCGCCCGCGCCTGACACAATGCTCCACGCGCCTGTGCCTACACTTGCGACGTTTGCCGCCAGCATCGCAGACGTAGCGCAGACTGTTTGATCCGGCCCTGCATTCGCTGTGGTGGGATTCGCTACCAGAGTAATGACCACGTTATCAGTTGAAGCCGTACACGGCGCGTTGCTGATCGTCCAACGCAACGTGTAACTCGTACCCGCTACGCCCGTGAAACCCGACGTGGGACTTGAGGGCGTCGTTACCGCGCCGCCCGCTCCCGACACGATGCTCCACGCACCTGTGCCTACACTCGCAGCGTTCGCCGCCAACGTCGCTGAAGTACCGCACATCGTTTGATCCGGCCCCGCATTCGCCGTGGTGGGGTTCGCTACCAGATTGATCACCACATCATCAGTCGAAGCCGTACACGGCGCGTTGCTGATCGTCCAGCGCAAGGTGTAACTCGTACCTGCTACGCCCGTGAAACCCGACATGGGACTTGAGGGCGTCGTCACCGCACCACCCGCTCCCGACACGATGCTCCAAGCACCTGTGCCTACGCTGGCTGCGTTCGCCGCCAACGTCGCTGAAGTGCCGCAAACGGATTGATCAGTACCTGCATTTGAGGTCGTAGGCTGCGGAGTGACTGTCACTGTCGCACTACCGCTGCCGGTAATCGGACAGCCAAAGCTGTCAGTGCCGGATGCCAGCATATAAGTCGTCGTCGCACCCGGACTGACGGGAAAGGTAAAGAGCGGGCCTGCGCCCATCATCGTACCGCCACTGTTATTGAGCGTAACGGTATACGGCCCTGTTCCTCCGCTCACCGACACCGTGACGTTAGTTGAACTGCCCGCACAAATCGTGCCGCTCCCGCTCACCGTGCCGGTAATCGTCAGGCAAGCATTCACCGTTAGATTCGCCGTATTGCTCGGTGCCCCCGGCGTCGTTGTTTGCGTCGTCGTAACGACTGAAGTCTGATTCGGCAGCACACCTGGCGTGCTGCTCGTCACGCTGAAGGTCACGGTACAACTGCCCGTCGCCGGAATCGTGATCCCGCTGAAACTCAGCGCCGTCGCGCCCGCGCCCAGCGTGTTCGGCATCGTGCCCACACAGGTTCCACCCACTGCTCCGCCCACTGCACTCATATTCGCCAGCGTGTCAGTGAAACTCGCCCCCGTCAGGTTGCTCCCGTTCGCATTCGTCAACGTCAGTGTCACCAACGAAGTCCCACCCGACAGAATCGTCGCTGGCGCAAACGCTTTGTGAATCGTCGCCGGCATATAAGTAGTGCAGCAAACGTAACTGGCTCTGGTAATCTCTAGTGAAAAACACCCAATGATTCCCACATCATCAGCCGCATCATCCGTCACGCGCAGCTTCCACGTGCCGTTAAGGTTTTTTCCGTTCAACCCGGAAAGCAATTGTTCTGAACGGAAGGTACCAGCAAAAGGCACTGTGCCTGTGGTAATCGCCGTCGCCGCCGCGTCATCAAAAATCGTCTGAGTGCCTGCGCAATCGTTAGCGCCTGAACCATAGTTATCGCCGCCAGCGCCGTTGTCCGTACTCAGTTCAACCACCGTGTTGTCAGGGGCCACCAGAAAAATATCCAAGTCGCCATCAAAGGTATGATCCAACCTGAACCTGACGTTGACATCCTGCACCAATCCCGCATCGGTTATGACCAACGGAACTTCAACCGTTCCTTCGTCAACAATCGCAGTAGTGAGATTGCCGCTGGAATAAACGCTGGTGGTTGGCGTGCCTAACGTGCCGACCGTAAAGCTATATGTCACTGTTCCCAGATTGCTGGCACCGTCCTGCAACTGCAATGAGGCCGTGATGGTCGAGCCGCAGGTGGCCAACGGGTTTACGGTAAAAGAAAAGCTGCGACTGACCGCCGGGCCACCGGCTACGAGTATGCCGTAATTTTGCGCCGCTCCCGGTGAGGTAAGGCCGCCGGTCGCCTGCAATGTACCAACCAGATTGACCGTATTCGCCGTGCCGACGTTTTGCACCGACAAGTTGACGGTGACGGTTTCACCGGGATCAACCGCGCTATTGCCCGGCGCACAGCTTTCCGCCGTCAGCGCCGAACCTGCGGTTCCGATGACCGGCAACAATGCCGGACTGGCGTTGTAAATCACCAACGCGAAATCCTGATCGAGTGCGCCGCCTGAATTGGGTACGCCGTCACTGTTAATGTTGGCGGCGGTGACCGTTGCCACGTAAGCCCCAGTCACACCGGCGGGAAGGTATACGCCCTCGGCATTGTTGCGAATATCCGCCACGCCGCCCGTCACCGAATTGGCTCCGGTAAACACGTTGCCTCGATACGTGTTGCCGCCCACCGTGACGGTGAGGTCAAGGTTGTTGTTGAAGGAATTGCCGCTCGTCGCGCCAGGCGCATCGGTATAAGCCAACGTCACGCGGAAAGGCTTGGTGTTGTCAGCCACTGTGCCGGTGAAAGTGCGCACTTGTCCGGTGGCCGTGAAAGTCTCGGCTCCCACCTGATCGCGCACCACTGACGGCGTTCCACCCGCCAGCGAACCGAATTGATGATCGAAGAATGTATTGAGTTGAGGTAATCCCATGCCCTGATTGTTGGAATAGAGATTATCGTTGGCTGACACGCCCGTCAGGTGTTTAGCCGAATTCATCAGCACGGCTTTGGTCATCGCGGGTGAAGCCCCCGTGACGGTTCCTGCATTGATGAACTGTTGTCGCACCAGCGCCGCCATCCCGGCAATCGCAGGGGTCGAGTGGCTCGTGCCCGAAGACGCTGTGTAATACTGCTGCGTTCCTGAGGGAAAGAAATCGTTGCCGGGGGCCGCGCCTGTGCCGCCACAAACACCTGTTCCATTAAAGCAAGCCAGCGCCGCGCCGGTTCCCGTTCCCGCCGGAGCAACCTGAGCCGCTTGGCCTGCGCCGCCAGTGACGTGCGTACCCGGCGCAACCAGATCGGGCTTGATGCGTCCGTCATCGCACGGGCCGCGGCTCGAAAATCCGATGATGTCATTCAAGCTATCGGCTCCGACGTCACCGGTTCCGCATTGATCCGCCCCACCAAACGCATGTACGTTTTCAGAAGCGCCCGCCGTGATGACGTTCTTGCCCGTAGCGGGACTGCCAATCGTATTCGCGCCGGAACCGTTGTTCCCCGCCGCAAAGACGACCACCATCTCCTGATTGCCCGCAGTCGGATTCACCGAAGTGGCTTGCTGCGCATCACGCACGAGAGCGTCAAAAGTTTGCGAGTCTATCGTGTAAGCGCCGCCCAGTGCCGCTCCCCAGCTATTAGAGCTAATGCGCGCGCCGTCTTGATAAGCCCTTGATTCGAGGTTGGAGAGATTCGGGTTGGTGAAATTGTTGGGATCGAAAATGACCGAAGAACCGACTTTAACGAAAGGCGCTACGCCCAGGCCGTAGCGAAATCCGCTCGCGTCGGCGTGCGGCGCGATGCCGAAATCAACGCCGCCCACCGTCCCGGTCGGCACAAAGCCGCCGATGATGTGCGCATTGATATTGCCGTGGCCGTCGCAACCTGCCAGCGTGCTGCCTCCGTTCGCCGTGCCTTCGAGCCGGTTATAAATCACGCGGCTGCTGCCAAAGGCTCCGCTGGTATGCAACCCGAAGTGGTTCGGATTCGTGGTGGCGTTATCAATGCCGCTGTCTGAAACGTTGACGGCAAAGTTCGATGCGGTGAATTGCGCTTGTGTGATTCCCTTGCCCGCCAGATAGGTCAGATAGTCGCCCGTGTTGGGCAGGTTCCCCGTGATGTTGCCCGCGATGATCTGATTTTGTCGTTCGTCCTGCTTGGTCGGAATCACGTAACGTTCGACCGTGACCACATCGCGCAAACTCGCCAGCCGTTTCGCAAACACCGCTGCGGTAAGCCCTTGCGGCAGCCTCACTGTGAGGTTGAGATATTTCAGAATGGCGTATTCACGAATAATGCCCGTGTCACTGACCGAAGCTCTGATCGAATCTCTCGTCAGCTTGTTCTGCGTGGGATCGGCCACCAATTGAACCTGCGCGTATTCCGGCTCGTCCGTCTTAGCTTGCGGTTGCTTGCCTCCGGCGGCAGCCGAAAGCTTCTTGGCTCCTGCCGTTTCTTTCTCTGCTTTTTCAACGCTCACGGCTTGCAAAGACACCGCATCGTATTTGTATTCGTCACGATAGTCGCCATCCCATTGCACATAAGCCGCACGCGCCGCCCAATCCTGCAAGCGGTCAATCGCATCAGCTTCGCCGTAAACAAGGTAAGCATTGTTGGGAATATAAGTGACGATTTGCGCGCCGGTTTTTTCGAGCGCGGAATACCATTCGGGCTGAACCGGGCCGACGAATTGCACCAGACGCATGGCTTTGGCAGCGGCTCCGTTGCGCGCCACCGACTTGACGCTACGCGCGCTGCGTCTGGCTTTGATTTCAGGCGCGGTCGTGTAGAGCGTCCCCGCATTCAGCAAAATCAAATTGTGGTCATCGCGGATTTCTGCCTGCGCGCCCGGCTTCAGGCTTTGCGCCAGCGAGGTACTGGTTTCAAGCAAACGATAGGTTCCGTAATCGGCGAGAACCCGCGCGCCTTGCACTACGAGTTGATCGGCCAACGGCAAATCCTGCACGTGAACTTTGTGGCGGTCGCTGCGATTGCGTACGCCCAGTTCCCACGGGCTTTGCGTCACTGGCTGAACGGCGAGCGGTTTGGGTGCTTCGGCGGCGGTGGTTTCGGTTTGCCAGTCAATCAACGGCAACACCAGCGCGACAACGATGAGCAACGCACCAGCGACCAGCGTACCCGAAGTTAGTTTGCGTGACGTGGTGGGATTATGTGAAGAGCGCATTGCGTGGTTTCTCCGATTAGTTCAGTAATGTATTAGTTCGGTAATCTATGGAAGGGCAGGGCTTGATAATTCAAGCTTCTATTCAAACACCGCCCTATTCAGACACTGAGACGATGTACGCCAACCGAAGAAAATCTTCTCAGCCGTCTAGATTAAGACATTTATCTATCGTCGCGGCTTCACGCTTGCCGTGTCTGATGGGATGTTTGTGTATCAAGTGAAGTTCGTTAGTTGCTTCCCCGCGAAGAGGGATGAGGGGTCGAGTGATCCAGTAGCCTCGCTGATTTCGCCTAAGACGATGTAGTCAATAAAAGCCATAAATCACGAACGGCACAGAGTGTATTAAAGCTCTCCACAGTCCGTCAAACTCAGAATACGTTAGGATTTACCGCAGTTTATTAAAAATTTGGCGTGATGATTTGTGGCACTGCAATGCCACACTCGCGCAGCAAATCATCGCGCCTATCCTTCTGCGATTTGCCATCGCTTTCTTGCCGTAACAGACAGTGACCGCTATGCTGCCAGTCGTTCCATTTGTGTGACTGAAATTTGTTTTTCCCAAAGGATTATTTATGAGCCAACCCGCACCGCCCGCTTCAAACCCATCTTCTAGTAAATGGATGACTTGGGGACTGATTGCTTCTGCTGCCATCTTAATTGTTGCCATCGCTTCAGCACTTTTTACCCAAAAATCCGACTCGGTCGTCACCACTGACGGTGGCCCTGCCGTCAACGCCTCGGCTGGAACTTCGACTGAAATGCCCACCGCACTCACTGAAGCCAGTTTCAAGACGTTGGACGGTTCGTCAAAACGGCTCGCTGATTACAAAGGCAAAGTGGTCGTACTGGATTTGTGGGCAACCTGGTGCGGCCCTTGCAAAGCCGAGATTCCGCACTTGATCGAACTCGCCAACACTTACCGCAGCCAGGGCGTAGAAGTCATCGGCCTCACCAACGAAGACCCCGACACACAAGGCGACATCGTTCGTCAGTTTACCCAGCAATACAAAATCAATTACCCCATCGGCTGGGCTGACCCGACGATGACGAACAACCTGATGCGCCTCAACGGACGCGGCGGCATTCCGCAAACCTTTGTCATCGGACGCGACGGCAAAATTAAAGATAAGTTTATCGGCTTTCACCCTGCGATTAGTCCGCCCAAAATCAAGGCGGCTATCGAACAAGCCGTGAAGGAAAGCTGAGTGACGGCAGTAAGAAAAATGGCCCCTGTAGGATTCGAACCTACAACCAAAGGATTATGCTTGCCACTATGGCTTTCGCCACCTTTCAGAAAGTTTGTGGTCTGGACTATCTCTTCACTTTACGTGTCTGCCGTTTAGTCTCTACACCTTCCCGACTGATTGAGTCGGGCTTGGCTCGGGATTACCGTGCGGCTTTCGCCGGATAGGCTTCCCCGAATTTGACAGATTCTACGTGTACGCCTGAGAGCCAAAGAAAACGCTTTTGGCAATGTGACGCGCACGCAACCCATTTTAAGAGCATCGTATGAAAGGCTGTAACTCACCATTCCACGTAGACACTCAAAACTTTGAGTCCTCTGCTCTAACCATTGAGCTAAGGGGCCTTTTGAAAACAACTGCAAAAGAGCGCGCATATTAGTGAAGCGTAAGCAAAAGCGTCAAGACGCTGCCGCTCGTCCTTTCAATCAACCAAAAAGAAGCCACCGCAGTCTTTCACTTTTCACTGTTCACTTTTCACTATGCCCCATGGCACTTTTTATACTTCTTGCCTGAGCCACAAGAACACGGATCGTTCCGGCCTACCTTTTCATCGCGTACCACATTGCCTGCCGTCGTTTTCGTATAGCCTTCCGGCAAGACCTGTTCTTCGAGCGTCCAGGCTTCCGGCGCATTTTTCGGAGGCTTCGTGCCCGGCGGCCAGTAAAGCGGCGATGGATTGTTTTTTTCTTCGGCCCAGCGCGCCTGCCGTTCGGCAATCATTTCGGGTTCGTAAAAATCCAGCGTGTCTATTTCGAAATCATACTTCCAGTCGTTTTCGGGGTCGTCGAGTTTGGCGAGGTAAGCGTAATAAGTCCCGTTCGCTTGCAGATTGATGAGGTTGCGTTCGTAAGCGCCCTTAAGCAAACGCAAGCCGTGCTTGCGGTTGAGCGCGATCAAGGCGTTCGCGGTCAGCGAAAGAAACGCGATGTCGTCTTCCGCCGGGTCTTGATAGAGCTTCTGAATAAAATCGGTGATGCGCGCGCGCTGTTCAGGAAAGTCTTCGGCGAGTACGACCAGTGCCGACGCGGCTTTGTTGCGCGTTTGCGAATAATCGTGGCTGTCCCAATAGCCCTGGCGTTCCTGAATGATGTAATCCATCAGCGGCTGAATGATCGGTTCGCCGAATTCGGCCAGCAACGCGGGCAGGTATTCCACTATCCATTCCTGCTCGGCGGTGAAAGCATCAGATAACTTATCCATCACCAACGGAATGTCTTCGGGCTTGCCGCACATACAGAGAACGGCTCCGGCGTGAAAGACGATCCAGTAATTGCCGTCTTTTCCTTCGTACCAAAAATCTTCTTCCTGCCAGATTTCGCGCAGCCGTGGCAGCACTTC
>JAYSVR010000341.1:0-16235 GCA_043718445.1 Acidobacteriota bacterium
GCGGAGTGCGGAGTGATCTATTCACTTACGACTCCGCACTCCGCACTCCGCATTCCGCACTCAAATGTATCTTCATCGTTACGGCACAGGTCAGCGCATCTTTTTCGGCTTGCACGGTTGGAGCGGCACGCACCAGACGTTTGCGCCGTTCGCGCCACACTTGCCGGATGATGTGAGTTTGTTCGCCGTTGATTTGCCCGCGAATGGTCAGTCGCAGCGTCCAGTGGAATGGTCGCTCGCGTGGTTTGAAAATGCGTTGGGTGAAGTGATGGCGAGCCTGCCCAGCGAACGCTTCACGATGATCGGCAATTGCAGCGGCGCGTTATTGGGCTTGCTGGGCGCTTCGCGCGTGATGCCGCTGGTCGAACGATTCGTGCTGCTTGATCCGTTCGCTTATACGCCGTGGTACTTCCGCCTGTTCACCCTGCCGATGTTGGGCGAAGTGGCTTATTACAGCAGTTTTGCGAATCCATTGGGGCGGTGGCTGACGAACTTATCTTTGGCAAAACATCGGCAGGGCGAAACCGATTTAACCGAAGCGTTCGAGCGCATAGATCACGCGGCGGCGCTGCGCTATCTGAAACTGTTTGACTCAATCGGCAGCATCGAACGCTTTCGTGCGTTGAACGCGCCGACCGATATTTTCTATGGCGCGCGTACTTTTGCCGCCGTGAAAACTTCGGTGGCGATGTGGCAAAGCCTGTGGCCGCACGCGACGGCGCACGCCGTTGACGCATGTCATTTGCCGATTGAGGAAGCGACAGAGACTTTAAGCCGCCTCATTTTTCAACCTTCATGAATTCATCGCTGCATCAATTCATTGCTGAACATCGCCAGTCGCTCGAAGCGGCGCTGGCCGATGCCATTCCGTTGAGCCAGCAACCGCATGCGCGCCGTTTGAATGAAGCCTTGCGCGACGCGCTGTTTCCCGGCGGCAAGCGTTGGCGTCCCTTGTTGACGGTGTTGGGCGCGCGTTTGTGCGGCGGCTCGTTCGCTGCTGCTTTGCCTGCCGCGTGCGCGATGGAATTTCTGCATACGAGTTCGCTCATCATTGACGATCTGCCCGCGATGGATGACGCCGACACGCGCCGCAATCGCGCGGCCTTGCATCGCGCGCACGGCGAAGATGTGGCGACGCTGGCGGCGCTGGCGTTGATGAACGCTTCGTATGCGTTGCTCGCACGCGGCGCAGCCGTCAGCGCGGCGCAGCTCGTCCCCCAACTCATAGAAGACGCGACTCGTTGCATCGGCAGCGACGGCATGATCGGCGGCCAAATGGTAGACCTCGAATTAAAAGGCCGCGCGTCAGGTGACGCCGCGCTCGCCAGCCGCAATCTAAAAACGACAGCCTTGCTCGAACTCACGATGACCGCCGGAGCGCGTTCCATCGGAGCGCGCGAATCCGAAATCGAAGCCTTGCGCGAGTTCGGCGAAGCGTTGGGAATGGCCTATCAAATTTGTGACGACCTGCTCGACGAACTGGGCGAGAGTCAGCAACTCGGCAAGCCCGCACGGCAAGACGCGCGGCACGCGCGCGCCTCGTATGTGTCTGAACTCGGTTGCGCCGAAGCGCATCAACGCGCGCGCGATTGGGTTGAGTCGGGTAAGCTGGCTTTGCGTCGTCAGTTTGGCGCACGCCCCGAAACCGATTGGCTGATCGAGGCCGCCGAACAAATCATCAACAGCGTTAAGCTGCCATCGCCCGTCTTAATGTTGCCGCCTGGTCAGCGCGAAACGTTTCAACCAGATAGATTTCATCTGGCGCTTGCCTGAGTTGCCTCGCCTTAATTTTTGACCCACATGATTTTCGCCAGGTTCAAATTCGTTTTCTTGATTGGCTTATTGCTCGCATTGACGATCCCCGCCGCGCGCGCGCACGAGACTGGCGAACTGGCTGCGTCGTTTGAGTTGAAAGACCAATATGACAAGCAAGTGGTTTATCGTTTTCCCAAAACGCGTATCACGGTATTGACCTTTGGCGACCGCAAAGGCTCTGAACAAATCGAAGGCTGGGTGCGTCCGCTTTATAGCCGCTATCAAGAGCGCGTAGAGCAAT
The DNA here is from genome assembly GCA_043718445.1 of Acidobacteriota bacterium. Taxonomy (GTDB): domain Bacteria; phylum Acidobacteriota; class Blastocatellia; order RBC074; family RBC074; genus JACPYM01. The sequence continues at coordinate 2,057 of JAYSVR010000341.1, forward strand.
ACGGCGTAGCGGTTTTGAATAGTGTGCCTGCGTTGTTGCGCGGCGTGGTGCGCGGCATGTTCAAAAAAAAAGTGAGGCATTCCGTCTTGCTCGACTGGAAAGGCGACGTAGCGAAATCGCTCAACTATCAAAGCAAGCAAGCCAACGTCGTCGTCGTCAATCGCAGCGGGCAAGTCATCTATCGCACCAAAGGCGCAGCAACGCAGGCTGAATTGCAAAAGCTCTATCAGGAAGTTGATCGCCTGCTGGCTGAAGCAGGCCAGTGAATATGGAAAGCGCCCTCATCATCGCGGCGGTTGCGTTGCTGTTATTCGGCATCACGCTTTCTAACGTATTGTTTTGGCCGCGCCTGCGGGCTGTAGAACAAGATGCCATCTTGTTCTACGTCAGCGTGTTGATTCCCGCCCGCAACGAAGACGCCAATCTCGCTGCCTGTCTCGACGCCGTGTTAGCGCAAGGCGAACTCATCAAAGAGATCTTGATTTACGACGATCACTCGACCGACGCGACGCGCGCCATCATCGAACGCTATGCCGCGCGCGATGCACGCATTCGTTTGATCGTCGCGCAACCGCTTGCTGACGGTTGGTGCGGAAAGAATTTCGCTTGCGCGCAACTCGCTGCTGCCGCAACGCAACCTTACCTGCTGTTCATTGATGCCGACGCGCGCTTGCTGCCCAATGCCGCCGCGCGGATGGCGAATGAAATGCAGCGCCGCCAACTCACGTTGCTGTCGTGTTGGCCGGGGCTTGAGATGGACAGCTTCGCCGAACGCGCCCTGATGCCGTTGTTGAATACGGTCGTGTTTTCTACGTTTCCCGGCGTGCTGTCGTTGCTGTTCAAAACTGGTTTTCCTTCACTGGGCTTGGCGCACGGCGCGTGCATGATGTTTGAACGCGCAGCCTACGAACGCCTCGGCGGACACGCTGCGGTCAAAGATCAAATTTTTGAAGATACGCGCCTCGCGCAACTGTGGCGCGCGCGCGGCGAGCGCGCGTTAGGGTTGGACGGGCAAGACATCGTGCGCGTGCGGATGTATGAATCCTTCGCCGACATCTGGTTGGGCTTTCAGAAAAACTTTTATCCTGCGTTTCAACACGAAGCGAGTTTTTGGCTTTTCATCGCACTGCATCTGGCAGTCTATTTCGCGCCATTTTGGATTGCATTGGTAGGGCAGGTTATTAACCTGCCCTACCTTCGTCACGCATATCTCGTGGTGACGTTGATATTCGGCGTCAGGCTTTTGCTCGCGTTGCGTTTCGGGCATCCGCTGTGGTCTGCGCTGTTGCATCCATTCACCGAACCGTTGCTGATCGCGTTGGGCTTGTCTTCGTATTGGCGCTGCAAGAGCGGACGCGGCGTGCGTTGGAAAGGGCGTTCTTACTTACAGCAAGAGAATCAAGAAAAAACACAAAGGGTCAAAGTGACAAAGGTACAAAGCTGACATGGTTGGAGAAATGATCTTTTGAAACTTTGTTCCTTTGCACCTTTGTGTTGAATTTTATGAACCAACAAGCAGTCATCATCGGCGGCGGTTTAGGTGGACTAGCGACGAGCTTGCGGCTCGCGGCGCGCGGCTGGCGCGTGACCGTATGCGAACAAGGCGCGACTTTCGGCGGCAAGATGAATTCGTGGGAGTCGCAAGGATTTCGTTTCGACACTGGCCCGTCGCTCATCACGATGCCGTGGGTGTTTGAAGACTTATTCACCGCCGCAGGCAGCCAGTTGAAAGACCATCTTGAACTCAAACCGATCAGTCCGATTTGCGATTACCACTTTGCCGACGGCACGCGGTTCAAATACACGGCGGACTTGCCCGCGTGGCTTCAGACCCTGAAACAACTCGATAAACGCGAAGCCGACGGCTTCATGCGTTTTATGCAACTGGGCGCGCAGTTGTGGGAAGTGTCAAAGGCTACGTTTATGACGCGGCGTCCGGCGGACTGGTTTGGTGCTGATGTCAGAGCTATGCGGCACATGCCGTTGCGTTATGGCTGGGGCAATTATGACAGCGCGGTCAAAGCGCATTTTCATTCGCCGCAACTGCGCCAGTTGTATAACCGCTATCCGACTTACGTCGGCTCGTCGCCTTACGCTTCGCCTGCGACCTTCGCGGTGATTCCGTATATCGAATACACCTTCGGCGGATGGTACGCGATGGGCGGACTCTATCGCATCGTCGAAAGCCTGTTGGCATTGGCGAAAAGTTTGAAAGTCGAATTGCTTACCAACGCGCGCGTCGCTCGCATTGAAAAAGCTGGCGCGCGCGTCACAGGTGTCAGGCTTGCTGATAACACGCGCTTGCCCGCCGATGTTGTAGTCATGAACGGCGACGCCTCAGACGCTCCCGCGCTGTTGCAACTGCCCAATGCCAAAGGTCTGCCGCCGCGCGAACGTTCGATGTCAGGTCTCGTGTTTCTCTTTGGCCTGAAGAAAACGATGCCCGATTTGCCCCATCATTCGATCTGGTTTTCTGAAAGTTACGAACGCGAATTCGCAGAGTTATTTGATGAGCGGCGCTTTCCGACTGATCCGACAATTTATGTGAACGCGCCCAGCCGCACTGACCGCAGCATCGTACCGGGCGAAGGCGAAGCGTTATTCGTAATGGCGAACGCTCCGGCAAATGACCCAACAAATGGTGAAGATGCGTGGGATGAAACGATGATTGCCGAAGCGCGCCAACGTGTGTTCGCGCGCCTGCGCCGCAACGGTTTCCCCGACATCGAAAACGACATCGCGGTGTCAGATGTATGGACGCCGCGCCGCATCGCTTCGCGTTACCTGATGCCGGGCGGAGCGATTTACGGCACGCACTCGCACGGCTGGCGCAAAGCGTTTCTGCGTCCGCCCAATAAAGACAGGCACTTTAGCGGATTGTATTTCGTCGGCGGGTCGACGCATCCGGGCGGCGGCACGCCTACGGTTTTGCTGTCGGCGCAGATTACGAGTGAGTTGATTCAACGATACGAAGGCGCGTGATGCAGATCGTCAATCAAATAAAACAACGCCCGTTGATGTTCAAAGCATTGCTCGTCATCTATGCGGTGATGTGGGGCGGCGGCATCTTTCACTACATCGTATTCGGCAAGCCGCCGTTGGATGCGCCGTGGGCGGCTTCGCTGTTTTTGTTGCTGGCCGGAATCATTGTGATATGGACGAGCGCGCGCCGTGATTGGTTCAGTTTGATTGGTGCGGCGGCGTTGGGTTTCACGTCAGAAATTCACGGCGTGAAATACGGAATGATTTTCAGCCCGTATGAATACACGAAAGTGCTGCAACCGCACTTGCTTGGCGTACCCGTTGTGATGTTCAGCGCGTGGCTGGTGTTGTTGGCTTATACGAAACAGATGTTGATGCCGTTGAGGTTGAACTTATGGTTTGAATCATTCTTTGCTGCCGCATGGATGACGGCGATTGATTTGGTGATTGATCCGTTGGCGGCGAATCAATTGGGTTATTGGCGCTGGCAGCAAGCAGGAAACTATTACGGCATTCCATTGCATAACTTCGTCGGATGGTTCGGCGTGAGCCTGATGATCTTTCTCTTTGCGCGGCAACGCTGGCAGCCGAACGTCTGGGCGCAATACGTGGGCTTGAGCATTACAATTTTTTTCAGCGCGATTGCCTTGTCGTTCGGCTTATACCTTGCAGCCAGCGTCGGCATTGTGTTGTGTGTTTTGCACGTCGGATTGCAAGCGCATCGCAAAGCTCCTGACTCCTGAATTCTGACTCCTGTCTTCCATTAACCGTGAATTGGTTTTCCCGCATTCATCAGCTATTCTCTGCCACACTTGTGAACAGGCGCTCAACCCCTTTGGCGCAAATCGTTGCAACAACTTTCCCCCTTTCACATTCGACGGAGAATCGAGCAATGCGTTTTTGCCCTACCTGCCAACGTTGCTTTCAAGCCGAAATCCAGTTTTGTCTCTATGACCAGACGCCTACGCGTGACGTACGCGGTGTGCCGCTCGTGTTGGAAGGCAAGTACCGCCTCGAACGTTTGATCGCGCACGGCGGCATGGGTTCGGTCTATCGCGGGATGCACGAACAACTCGAACGTCCGGTTGCAGTGAAAATCCTGCGTGCCGAGTTCTTGCAGGACGAAACCATCCGCGCGCGCTTTCACCGCGAAGCTCTCACCGCCGCGCGTCTGAAGCATCCGAACATCATCGCGGTTTACGATTTCGGCGTGCTGCCCGACGGCGGCGCTTATCTGGTGATGGAGCTGATCGAAGGCCGCAGCCTGCGCGAAGAGATGCGTTTGAACGCTGCGCGCAATGGGCAGATGCGGCCTGAACGGGCGGCAGCCATCATGCGTCCCATCTGCGCGGGCATCGAAGCGGCGCATCAAGCGGGCATCATTCACCGCGACCTCAAGCCCGACAACATCATGATCGAACCGCTCGCCGCGCTGGATTTTTCAGGCAGCAGCGAACGCATTCTCGTGCTGGATTTCGGCATCGCCAAACTCAAACAACTCGAAGGCGCGTGGCAAGGACTCACTGACGAAAACGTCATCATCGGCACGCCGAATTACATCTCGCCCGAACAGTGCGCGGGCGCGGCGGTCGAGGGGCGTTCGGATGTTTACGCGCTCGGCGTGATTCTTTACGAGATGCTGACGGGGCGCGTGCCGTTCAATAACGTCAGCACGTCCGCCGTGTTATTGAGCCATTTGCAGGACGCGCCGTTGCCGCCTACGAAATATCGCCCCGACTTGTCGCCTGCGGTTGAGCGCGTGATGTTGCGCGCGTTGGCAAAAAATCCGCAGCACCGTTTTGGCTCGGCGTCGCAATTGTCCGACGCACTGACGCGCGCGTTGACGATCCCGCAACGTAACGAAGTCGAAGACATCTGGCCGGATGAATTGCCTGCGGTGATGCCTACGCCCCGCGAGCAATTTGTTGATGAACCGGCTACGCGCCCGCGTCAGGCGCGAGCGGTTGCGCCGATGTATTCACCAGCTTTTTCATTTGCTGAGCCTTCGATACCCGATGGGAAAATCTCGCGCCGCCTTGAACCGCGCACCGAACCGTTAGTCGAATCATCGTTGGAAGAAAGGGAAGTCGAAGCACCGGAGTTTGCCATTACGTCGCCGCCGCGTCGCGGATTGTGGTTGTTGATGGGTCTGTTGGGTTTGAGCGCGATTGCCGGATTGGCGTGGATGGCTGACGCTCCGTTGCCGCGCGGCTTGCGCGATCGCATCGCTGGGTGGCGTGGCGAGAGCGTTGTTCAATCAAGTGCGTCGGTCGCAGCTAATTCGCCCAACGTTTCAGTTTCACCGGAAGCTATGGCGAGTCCCATTGTTGAACCCAGCCCCGCGATTGACGAAGCCGCACGCACGGCTGCACTGGAAAAAGAAGTCCGCGAATTTTATCGTCAGTGGGCGCAAACCGCGCTCGATCAAAATTGGAATGCACACGCACTGACTTACGCTCCACAGGTTGATTATTACCGCGACGGATTGGTGGCGCGCGCGAATGTGATGACCCGCAAACAGCGCGTGCTGACGGGCTTACAACGCACTTATCTGAAATTCGCTACGACGCCGCAAGTTAGTTTGCGCGAGCGCGCAGGTACGCAGGAGGCCGAACTCACTTTTGATAAGACGTGGGATTTGTTGCGCGGCAAAGACCGTTCGGCTGGTAAAGCGCAAACGCAACTTACGCTGCAACGCCAGACGGACGAGGCCTCGTGGCAGATCGTCAGCGAACGCCAGTTGCGGCTTTATGCGAACGCTACGCCAACGGAAGCGCCCGTTACGGCACAGCCCGCCAAAGCCAAGCTGCCGCTAAATACGCGCTCGGTTGCGAAACAACAGTCTGCGCGCAAGCCGGTGCGTAAAGCGTCAGCGGCAATTGCTACGACTCGTCCGCGTGTGGCGAAACCGCGCATTCGTCCCTAACGATTAGGGGCGCAATGACAGCCTGATGTGGCAATTTTGTTAGTAACTGTTTGGGTAGTCCCGTTTATGCCAACGGTATCTGGTTAAGCGATTCGTGGTGAAAGCAAAACGCTGGAGGAAGGATGTTTCGCTTGTCACTAAAAGAACGGTGTGTGTTTGTGTGACGTGATCGGGGGAAAGCTCAACCGGTAGCAGTAATCTTTTGCAGCGCGTTTTCAGGCCGATTGCGGATCGGCTTCGTTAAAAAGCGCTGCGAAGGCATCGCGGGCATTGACGGTTTCATTTCGTTTGGTTTTCAGCCAATCGGTCGTCATTTGAATGGCGTTGCGCGTCGGCGTGACGGGTTGCTGACGTTGGCGGCGCGTTTTGCGGCGCAGCTTTAATTCTTCCTGTTTGGGCGAGTCTTTTTTGATCAACTTAGCCTTGCTCATATTCATCACCTTTTCCATTTCATTCATTGTCTTTCTAATTATTATCTTTATTGGTTGAGCCTTAGCAGACTCGTGACTTATTCCCACAAAATTGCGTGAGAGAAAAACGCGTAGCCGCGCTTTTAGTAATTGAAGTTTCTCTTTCGGGTAACCAGTTGTTGCCGTCGAGGCGGCTTCTTGTTCACTCGACCTTTATTCTTTCTGACTTTGGGATATAAGCAGAAGGTCTGTCGGGGTAACGAATCCAATTGGCTAGGATTAGCTTCATTCGCAATCTAGCACAGTACTTGCAGAATGCAAAACTGATTTTTTTATTTTTCTAAAAAACTTGTCGAGTTCGTCGCCTCAGATGCCACGCTCGCAAGAACGGGTTGCATCCTCAATCCCTGCAAAATTTACACACTAAAATTTACTCATCCAAATTCCTTAATCCGTCGTATAGCGATTCGAGACCAATCATTCGGGAACAACTTTAAGGCTCGAACGTGCCACTGACAGTAAAACACGGCACAGTGATTGCTGGCCTAAAAGGAGCTGGGCGTTAGGAATACCCCGCAGGTTTTATCGGATACACGAGACAGACAAACTGAAAGAATGATTACAACGGAGATTGAGAGGAAAATGTCATGAACAAACCGAAACTGATTAAACGAGACCAAATTAGTGAAGTCATTCAACCAAGAAAGACCCAACCCAAACCCAAACCAGTAGTAAGAAAGACCATGGAAGCCGTAAACGAATGGATGGATTCAAGACGCAATCAGCGTATTGATCCGCGCGCCGCGTTTGCCGCGTTATTCATTCAACCCCAAGAACAATAAAGGAACGATAGATTTGAATACATCACAACAACTTTGCTGAAAAGGCCGCACCAAGTTTCAACTGGTAGCGGCCTTTTCGTTTCTGCCTCAAATGGTTTGACCCTCAGCCGAAAGTCGCCGATAACGTCGGTGGCAACGACCTTGCCGTTCTTCAATTTCAAAGCAGGCAATTTCAAAGCAGGAAAACCTTATGCAAAAGCCGCGCATTCGTTTCGGCGTGATTGGCCTCAATCACGGACACATCAATTCGCAAACCAGCCTCGTACTCAAAGCAGGTGGAGAACTCGCGTGGGTTTACGCGAAAGAGCCTGACTTGCTGGCGGATTTTCAGAAGCGTTTTCCGCAAGCCAAAGTCGCGCGCAGTGCGAAAGAAGTGCTGGAAGACAAGTCGCTCAACCTGATCGTAACTGCGGCGATAATGAATGAACGTGCAGGGTTGGCGATTGAAGCCATGCGGCACGGCAAGGATGTGATGTCAGACAAGCCCGGAATGACGACGCTCGCGCAACTCGCCGAAGTTCGTCGCGTGCAGCAACAAACCCATCGCATCTTTTCGATTATGTTCGGCGAACGTTTTGAGAATGCCGCTACGACCAAAGCGGGCGAGTTGGTTAAGGCCGGAGCCATCGGCAAAGTCATTCAAACCGTAGGCCTTGGCCCGCACCGCACGAACCTGCCCACGCGGCCTGACTGGTTTTTCGTGAAGGAAAAATACGGCGGCATTTTATGCGACATCGCGGCGCATCAATACGATCAGTTTCTGTATTTCACCGGTTCGACCAAAGCCGAAATCGTCGCTTCGCAAGTCGGCAACTTTCACCATCCGCAACATCCGGGGTTGGAAGATTTCGGCGATGTGATGATGCGCGGCAATGGCGGAATGGGTTACGCACGCATTGACTGGCTGACGCCCGATGGCTTGCCGACTTGGGGCGATACGCGACTGACGGTGTTGGGGACAGAAGGCTATCTCGAAGTCCGCAAAAACGTAGACATCGCGGGCCGCTCAGGTGCGAACCATTTGTTTTTAGTTGATGGGAAAGGGGTGCAATACGTTGAGAGCAAGGATACGCCGTTGCGTTATGGCGAGATGCTGGTGGACGACATCGTCAATCGTACTGAAACCGTGATGCCGCAGGCGCATTGTTTCTTAGCCATGGAACTCGCCCTGCAAGCTGAAGCCAAAGCGCAACGAATTGTTTTGGAAAAGTAAGCGGAAAGTTTTGGAGCGGGGGACGGGATTCGAACCCGCGACGTCCAGCTTGGGAAGCTGGCATTCTACCACTGAATTACCCCCGCTCAGTTGGGGCGTTAATTTCGACAGCAAACTAACATACGCTTTTCCCAACCCGCAACGGCTGTCAGCGCGTGGCAACTGGTAATCGGGTTTTTCGGCGCGGTGCGACCTGACGGCGTTTGCCGTTGACGGCAGGCGCTGGAGCCTTTACGCCATCGTATTCCTGCAAGCGTTTGGTCAGCGTATTGCGATGAATGCCCAATACCACGGCGGCTTTCGAGAGATTGTTGGCGTGGCGTGCGACGGTCTGATAGATGAATTGCTTTTCAAACTCTTTGACGGCTTCTTCAAAGTAAATGCCGCCGCTGATCATTTTTTCAACGAGCGCTTCAAGTTCGGCTTTCATTGCTTAGGTGTCCTTGGGATGTCCTTATGGGGTTGCAGACATACGCATGCTGAAAACGCATACGCGATTGACCAACCACATCGGAGGGGCACCGACATCTGATGTAGTGGGAACAGCTTTTCAGCGGCCACAGGGAATAGCCGATTCGGAACAAAACGCCGCAGCAGGCACGCTGCGACATTAGCGCAAAACTTCAGGCAATTCCCGCCCCGTGAGCAGGCGGAAGGCTTCGAGATATTTGGCGCTGGTGTTGGCGACGACTTCAACCGGCAAATTCGGCGCAGGCGGTTGTTTATCCCAATCCAACGTTTCCAAATAATCTCTCAGGTACTGCTTATCGAACGAAGGCTGTGGGTGGCCTGGTTCATAACTGGTGGCGGGCCAGAAGCGTGACGAATCGGGAGTCAGAACTTCGTCAACCAGCATTAACTCGCCATCCCGCAAAGCAAATTCAAATTTCGTATCGCAAATAATTATGCCGCGCGTCGCCGCGTAAGCCGCCGCTTCGCTATACAAACGCAACGTAAGCTCTTCGAGCCGTGCCGTCAGTTCCGCACCCAACGCATTCGCCATCACGGCGACGCTGACGTTGAGGTCGTGGCCCGATTCAGCTTTGGTCGCGGGCGTAAAAATCGCTTCGGGCAAACGCGCGGCATCCACTAAACCGGCAGGCAGTTGATGGCCGCAGATCGCCTGCGTCTGCTGATATTCCTTCCAGCCCGAACCTGCCAGGTAGCCGCGCGCTACGCACTCGAAAGGAACGACTTCGCCTTTGACGACATACATCGCGCGTCCGTCCAGATAAGCGCGGCTGCTTTCAGAGAGCCGTGACAACAAATCAGTTGGGAACTCATTGAGCTTCGTCGCTTGCAAGTGATTGGGAACGATATCTGCGAACTTGCTGAACCAGAACTGCGACAGTTGCGTCAGCACTTGGCCTTTACGCGGAATCGTATTCGGCATCACGCAATCGAAAGCCGAAATGCGATCTGACGCGACCAGCAAAAGATGATCGTCGTCTACTTCATAAAGGTCGCGCACCTTGCCGCTGCGCAAAAATTTCAGTTCGGGGATGCGCTCGCCTGCCACAAAAACTCCGGTTAATTTTGAATTTGATGATGTAGAGAATTGTTCTCAACAGTAGGGAGGCCGCGAGAACGAAGGGCGCATGATTCATACGACTTTCCGCTTCGTCAAGCGCGCGAAAATTACGCCGCTTGAACGTCCTCTTTTATCAACTGTTCAGTCGGATCAATGAAAAGAAAAATGATCGCGCTCACCATCAGCAGCGCAGCCATCGGATAAAGCGGCGCGTTGTAACTGCCGAACCACACGACCAGATAGCCGAAAAGAACCGATGAGGAAAACGAGCCGACCTGCCCCGCCATATTCATCGTACCGCTCACCGTACCCGCATATTTCCTGCCGACATCCATGCAAACCGCCCACGACGCGGGCAGCATGCAATCCATGCAACCGTAACCCAAAGTCAGAAACAAGACTGCCGCATACTTATTGCCCGTCATCGCGGCCAGCGTCATCATCACGGCAGAAAGCGCCAAGCCCGTGAAGCCCACTGAGCGCCGACCGAATTTCAGCCCGTGTTTTTGCGTCAGCCGGTCGCTCAACCATCCGCCGAATAAGTTGCCGCAAGCGCCCGCGATAAAGGGCAGCGCCGAGAGATATTTCATTTCGTTCTCGGTCAGGCCGCGTCCTTTTTGCAAATAGGTGTGCAGCCACGACAGGTAAAAATAACTGCCCCAGCAATAGGTGTGGTACATCAACATGATCTTCCACAAGTTCCAACTGCGCAGCGCCTCGCCCCACGGCAATCCGTGCGGTACGTTTTGCGGCGTCTCACCGATTTCGATCAGTTCGTCGGTCGAGATGCCGGGCCTTTCTTCGGGCGTATTGCGGTACCACCAAAACCAAATCACTGCCCAAATCACGCCGATAATGCCAAAGGCATAAAACGAAGCGCGCCAGCCATACGCCATTTGAATCGGTACGACGAGTAGCGGAGAGATTGCGCCGCCGATGCGCGAAGCCATCCACACCACCGATTGCGCGGTCGCGCGTTCTTTCAACGGAAACCAGCGCGACACCACAGACGCCGAGTTCGGATAAGCTCCGGCTTCGCCCGCGCCGAACATAAAACGCACGAGCAACAACATCGCAAAGCCAGACACCATACCTGTGAGCGAAGTGAACAACGACCACCAGATGACGATGCGCATCAGGATGGCGCGCGCGCCTAAGCGGTCGCCCATCGCTCCAGCAGGGATTTCAAAAATGGCGTATGAGAGCGTGAAAGCGCCTACGACCCAGCCCCATCTTTCGGGCGAAATGCCCAACTCGTTTTGCATGCGCGGCCCCGCGACCGAGATGCATACGCGGTCGAGGTAAGTGATGATCGAGAGAAAGAACAGCAGAATGAGTACGCGATGGCGGTATTTCATAGGTGTCTTAGACGGTCGAGTTATTGATGGAACTGCGTGTGAAGGAAAATGCGCGGGCACTGTATGCCAAAGCCGCAAAATGGTCTACATTGCATGTATTCAAAAACAACATCGCAGTTTTCACCCCCCGCATTAAGCTGTAATTATTTTTATGTAAGGAGTTGGAATGTCCCTGAACCTGACCCTGACCGCTACGGGTGCGCTTGACCTGTCGTGGAAAGGATTGACGCAATTGCCCGATTTGCGTCCTTATCGTAATTCGTTGCGCGAACTCTGGCTGGACGGCAATCAACTGACCGAATTGCCAGCGTGGCTGGGCGAATTGTCTGCGCTCGAAGTGTTGCACGTTGAAAACAACACGCTCACCAGTTTGCCCGATTCGCTAACGGCGTTGACCGCGCTCAAAACATTGCGGCTTTATCACAACCAACTGAGTGACCTGCCGCCGAATGCACAGCGCCTGACACAACTGACCGACCTGAGTCTCGGACACAACCGTTTCACCAAAGTGCCACGCGCCCTTTGGCAATTCACGCGGTTGAAATCGCTCAATCTCGCTGAGAACCAGTTGGCGCTAATTCCCGAAGACCTCGCCGCCTTGACTGAACTGGAAATGTTAGACCTCGCGCATAACGCTTTGCTCGCGTTGCCGCGCGCGCTCAGTCGTCTGTCGAAACTGAGCCACGCGCTTTATGTCGGCGATAACCGCCTCGAACGTTTGCACGCGGACATGTTTGAGCAACTGTCGCAACTGCGTTATTTCAACGCCTCAGATAATCGGCTCACGTCTTTGCCTGATTCGATAGGCCAGTTGGCGGCGGTGCAAGAGTTACGCATCACGAATAACCTGCTGTCAGCCTTGCCTGACAGCCTCAGCCGATTGACGAACTTGCGCGAATTGCATCTCTCGAAAAATCGCTTGACTCATTTGCCTGATTCAATAGGCAAGCTCACGGGCTTGCGCGAATTGCATTTGACTGACAACGCGCTCACCGGCTTGCCCGATTCGATAGGGCAATTGCCGCGTCTGTCAAGGTTGGATTTACGCAACAATATCTTGCAATCGTTGCCCGATGCGCTCGGCGCATTGCCTGAATTGCGTCATTTAGATTTGCGCGCCAATCGTTTGCGCGAATTGCCCGCGAGTTTGATAAAGTTGCCACGGCTCGAAAAACTTGATTTGCGCTGGCTCAAATTGTGGGGACTGCCCGCCGAGTGGAATCGGCTCGAAGCGCGCGGCTGTCAGGTGATTTGTTGAGCCGTTTGGCTAAAGCATGAATTCAATTACTTCGCATTCCGATGAACCGCTTAACGAATATCAACGCCGGCTGGCTTCGCAACAATCCCTCTGGCTAGCCGCGCAAAAACGCAGCGATGACTTATGGCGTTGGCGTCGCGTACTTTTCGTCGCGTTGCTGATTTTGGTCGCTGCCGCTTTAACCGGCGCGCTCTCAGCTTTCTGGACTGTCATACCGCTTGCGTTTTTTATCGTACTCGTCGTGAAGCATCAACGCGTCACCGAAATGCTCGCACGCGCCGCTCGTGCCAAACAGTATTACGAATACGGCCTCGCGCGTCTCGCCGGTAACTGGATGGGCAAAGGCAACGCGGGCGAACGTTTCAAAAACGCTGCGCACGCTTACGCCGAAGACCTGGACATTTTTGGCGCAGGTTCGTTGTTCGAATTACTTTGCACCGCTCGCACGCGCGCCGGCGAAGAGCGTTTGGCCGCGTGGCTATTGGCTCCGGCGACGTTTGATGAAATTCGCACGCGGCAGGAAGCCGTCAACGAGTTGCGCCACAAACTAGACCTGCGCGCCGACCTCGCCCTGTTGGGCGACGACATAAACGCCGGAGTTCATCATGCCGAACTCGCCGCGTGGGGCGATCAACCAGCGCGCTTTACGTCCCGCGCTTTGCAAGTCGTAGGCATGCTATTAGGCGTCATCACGCTCGCCGCTGTTGTCGTGTGGTTTGCCGGATATGGCAGGCAATTCTTTTTTGCGGCGCTGATTGCCGAAACCTGTTTTTTGCTTTACGCGCGCAGTGAGACAGGCCGCGTCATTGGCGAACTCGACCGCCCCAGCCGCGACCTGCGACTGCTTGCACAAGTGCTGGCGCGCGTCGAAGCAGAGCAATTCGTCTCGCCCGCACTGGCGCGTTTGCGTACTGCGCTCGACACGAATGGCCTCACGCCTTCGCAACAAATCGCGCGGTTGCATCGCCTCGGCGAAATCCTCGACTGGTGCAAAAATCAATTCTTCGCGCCGCTGGCTTTTGTGTTGATGATTCCCACGCAAGTCGCCCTCGCCGTCGAACGCTGGAAGCAGGATTGCGGCCCGCAAGTCGCGCGCTGGCTCGACGCGCTGGCTGAATTCGAAGCGTTGAACTCACTCGCCGGTTACGCTTACGAACATCCCAACGATCCTTTTCCCGAACTCGTTGAAAAGGCCGCGTTGTTTGACGCCGCGCAACTCGGACATCCGCTGATTGCCGAAGCGCGCTGCATCCGCAATGACGTAACGCTGTCGTCGCAACAATCTTTATTGATCGTGAGCGGGTCGAACATGTCCGGCAAAAGCACGCTGATGCGTACCATTGGTGTCAACGTCGTACTCGCCCTGGCCGGAGCGCCCGTCCGTGCCGAGCGGCTGCGCCTCGCGCGCCTCAACGTTGCCGCAGCGATTCACATTCAGGATTCGCTGCAAGCCGGAGCCTCGCGCTTTTACGCCGAGATCACGCGGCTGCGGCAAGTCGTCGAACTCACACAAGCCGAGTTGCCGTTGCTGTTTTTGCTGGATGAAATTCTGAGCGGAACTAATTCGCACGACCGCCGCATCGGAGCCGCCGCCGTCATCAAGGGGTTGGTTGCACGCGGCGCGTTAGGACTTGTCACGACGCACGACCTCGCGCTCAC
>JAYSVR010000342.1:0-1718 GCA_043718445.1 Acidobacteriota bacterium
GCATTCTTTTGTCCGATTTTCCTAACGCAGCTTTTGGCAGCGCGCGCAAAAATACGTCGAGCGTTGGCCTTGCGTGATGCGTTCGATCAGTTTGCCGCAGGTTAGACAGGGCTTGCCTTCGCGTTCATAAACTTTGGTCATGGATTCATAAACGCCGCCCGTATAGCTCGCGCCCAAGTCTGACGGGTCAGTATTCATCGTGCTGTCGTTCTCAATCGCTTCGCTCAACGTAGCCACAATCTCGCGGTATAACGCCGCGAGATTGGCTTTGGTCAAACGGCTCGCCGGCATTTGCGGATGGATGCGCGCGCGATGCAGCGCCTCAGCCGCGTAGATATTCCCCAAGCCCAGCACCTTAGTCTGATCGAGCAGCGCCAGCTTGATTTGCTGGTCTGAACGCAACAGCGTTTCGGTGAGATAAGCCAACGTGAATTCGTCGCTGAAAGGTTCGGGCGCGAGTTTGGCGAGCAACTTATAAGCGCCGAGTTCCGCCGTTTTGCTCAAGCCCATCATTCCAAATTGGCGCGGGTCTTCATAAAGCAACCGCTTGTCGTTATCGAGCAACAGCGTCACGTGCGTATGTTTCGGCGCTACGTCTTTCGCACCGACGTAAAGAAACCTGCCGGTCATTCCCAAATGCGTGAGCAGCGTTTGGTCGTTATCCAAATGGCTCAGAATGTATTTGCCGCGCCGCGTCACGTTCGTCACGCGCGCGCCACGCAAAGCGGCGGCAAACTGGCGCGGCGTCACGTCGCTGACCAGCTTCGGCAAATGCAATTGAGCTATGATGATGGTTCGTTTCGTCACCAACTTTTTCAAGTGGCGTACGACCATTTCTACTTCGGGTAATTCAGGCATCTCAATAAGTGAAAAGTGAACAGTGAACAGTGAAAGATGGCAGGACGTTTCCGAACTGCCATTCATTTTCGCACGCTGGCTTTGGCTTCGCGCGCAGCGCCGTGTTGGGTGTGACAGGCGAAACAGTTCGTAGTTCCCTGCTTGAACAACTTGGCGCGCGCGAGTTCTGCCGCCAATGCAGGTTTGATCGCGTGGCATTGCGCGCAGGACTCACGCACGTTTTGTTTGAGTTGTTCAGCCGCCGCGCCGGCCAGATGGCAATCGGTGCAACGCGTACGTCCAACGGTGCGGCCTTCGCCGTGCAGCATGTGGAACTGTTCGCGCAAGGTGTAATCAGACGGCGCACCCGATAGTTGATGCTCTTGCCACGCTGTGGTGGAAAGGCCGTCCCAACTCCATACGCCGAAAGCGTTGACGGGATAAGCGACCGCTGGGCCGTGCAGCTTGGCCTTCGCCGCCTGATGACAGTTCGTGCAAGCCGTTTGCGCGGCTTGCATCAACGAAGCCGACGCGCCGCGATGCTCTTCGTGGCAAGCGGCACATTGCAAGCTGAGCTTGGTATGTTGAGCGGAAACCGCAGGCTGAAAGCTCTCAGTCGTATGGCAAGTGACACAACGGCTTTGCACCGATCCCGTAACACCGTGGCAACTCAGACAACGATCTGTCACAGGTTGGCGCGCGTGCGCGGCGGCTTTGCTCACGCCGCGTTGGTGCGTTTTTGAAACCGCGCCAGGCGCAAAGGCGCGCGGGAACACAAGCGCCGTGATCGCCGCCAGCGCCAGCAAAACCAGTGCGACGCGCAAAGCAAAGGCGTTTCTGGCTTGCCATTTTGCCCGCCATTTTGAAGATCCGGCAACCGC
>JAYSVR010000343.1:0-16192 GCA_043718445.1 Acidobacteriota bacterium
GGGCAACACGCCGGGTACGCCGCCCATCAGCACGCCGCGTCCGCCTTCGGGCTTTTGCAGGTAATGCGCGCCGACTTGCACGGCCATGCGTCCGGCGACCTCTGACATTGGGGTCAGCAGCGGCAAGTGGCCTTCGTTGTTGGTGATCGTTTCATACGCGATGCCGGTGACTTTGCGTTCGAGCATGACTTGCGTCAGGTGTTGATCGGGCGCTAGGTGCAAATAAGTGAACAGCAACTGTCCCGCGCGCATCCTTGCGTATTCAGGCCCAACCGGTTCTTTGACTTTGACGATCATCTCGCCGCGTTCCCACACTTCGTCAGCCGTGCTGATGATCTTCGCGCCAGCGGTGACGTATTCGTCATTCATAATGCCGGAGCCTTCGCCCGCCGTGTTTTCGACCAGCACGGTATGGCCGAAATCGGTCAGCGTCTTGACGCCCGAAGGCGTAAGGCCGACGCGCGATTCGTTGTCTTTAATCTCTTTGGGTAAGCCGATAATCATTGGGGTATGCTCCTTGTTGGTGGTGTTAAAGTTCCTGTTCAGGCAGTCCGGGAGAATGGTTAAGAAAGCGGGTGATCGCCTCGACGAAGGTTTCGGCTTGTTCCAATAACTGCGCCGCTTCCTCAGCGGAAATTTCAGCCGTTACGTCGTAATCACCAACTTGCCGTTTATCGAAGCCCTTCTTCAGTGACTGGTGTAGTTGCGCGTCAAGCACGCCGGTTTTGATGAAGTGCTGCCCGAAGGCGGAAACCGTGGAGGAATGTTTTGAAAACGTGAGACCGAGTTGATGCAGCGCTGCTTGTGCCGCATAAAACATCGCGTAGTAAGCACGGCTAACAGCGTGCGCATGAAAGCCTCCGCTGATGAGCCAGGCGGCTGCGCGTAAAGTTTCCTCAGCTTTGGTGAGTAAATCATTTTGTGCTTGTGTCATATTTCAACGCCTTCTCGTCGGACGTTTATCAATAGTGGGCTGCGCTCTAATCGAAGCCGATCTTCCGCAATGAACAATGTCGAAACCAAGGTGTCGTATTCAAGCGATAAGCGGGTGGTCAGGGGATTCGTTCGATCAATTTCGCGGTATGGATTCACTTCGTCTTTCAATACCACCATTACATCAATATCCGATTCCGGCGTCGCGTCGCCGCGCGCTTGCGAACCAAACAGAATGACATTGACCAAACGGCTGCCGTATTCCGCCGCCAGTTTGGCTTTTAACTCCGCAAGTATGGTTTGCAACTTTTCGTTCATGCTCGGATTATCACGCACACACTTATCGAACCTCAAACTCAAAACCGAGGAAACCTTATGAAACAAATTCTGTTCATCCTGTTGCTGTGCGTCGCGCCGTTGTGCGGCCAATCTAATCCCCAGAAAAACGAAGACAAATCCATTGCAGGCAAGACCGCCGGACTGCAAAAGATTGACGGATACATGCCGCTTTATTGGGACGCGGCGAGCGGCAAGCTGTGGTTGGAGGTTGCGCGCTTCAATCAAGAGATGCTCTATCAGGTTTCGTTGCCCGCCGGGGTAGGCTCAAACCCTATCGGCCTTGATCGCGGACAGTTGGGGCAAGAGCGCATCGTATATTTCGAGCGCATCGGCCCCAAGGTTTTGATGACGCAGCCGAACTATCGTTATCGCGCGCTCACCGACAACGCCGCCGAACGTCAGGCCGTAGCCGATTCGTTCGCGCGTTCGGTGTTGTGGGGTTTCAAGGTCGAAGCCGAAGAAGGCGGCAAGGTGTTGGTTGACGCGACGAACTTTTTCTTGCGCGATGCGCACGGCGTCGCTGACCGTTTGCGCCAAGCCCAGCAAGGCAACTACCGCGTAGACGATTCGCGCAGCGCCTTTTACCTGGCGCGCACCAAAGGTTTTCCGCTGAACACCGAAATCGAAGTTACGCTGACCTTCGCCAACGATGGACAAGCCGGACAATTGGTTTCAAGCGTAGCGCCTTCAGCCAATGCCGTGACGGTGCGGCAGCATCATTCGTTTATCGAATTGCCTGACAATAACTATAAGCCGCGCAAGTTCGACCCGCGTGTGAGTGCGATGGATTTCGAGTTTTATGATTACGCTTCGCCTTTCAACGAACCCATCGAAAAGCATTGGATCGTGCGGCATCGGCTGCAAAAGAAAGACTCGAACGCCGCCGTCAGCGAAGCCGTCAAGCCTATCGTTTATTACGTAGACAACGGCGCTCCGCCCATCATCCGCGAGGCCTTGATCGAAGGCGCTTCGTGGTGGAATCAGGCTTACGAAGCCGCCGGATTCAAAAACGCTTTTCAGGTCAAAGTGCTGCCCGCCGATGCCGACCCGATGGATGTGCGTTACAACGTAATCAACTGGGTGCATCGTTCGACGCGCGGCTGGTCTTATGGCGCAAGCGTGGTTGATCCACGCACCGGCGAAATCATCAAAGGCCACGTCACGTTGGGTTCGTTACGCATTCGTCAGGACTTTATGTTGGGCACGGGAATGATTCCGAAATACGCTTCAATCGGGATGACTGATGAATGCGAGATGGCGCAGATGCCTGACCTCGAATACCTCGCTGACACCAGTGACATCGAAGCCATGTCGCTCGCGCGCATTCGCCAACTCTCGGCGCACGAAGTCGGCCATACGATTGGGTTCGCGCATAACTTCGCGGCCAGCACTTATAGCCGCGCTTCGGTGATGGATTATCCCGCGCCGCAAGCCGACCTCAAAAACGGCAAGATTGATTTGTCGAACGCTTACGCCACAGGCATCGGCGAATTCGATAAGTTCTCAGTGAACTTTGCTTATCGTGAATTTGCCGCCAGTGCTGACGAAGCTGCCGAACTCGAAAAGATCATTCAAGCTGGATTAGCAAAAGGCATGCTGTTTATCAGCGATGCCGATGCGCGTCCGGCGGGCGCGGCGCATCCGCTGGCGAGCTTGTGGGACAACGGCAACGATCCAATCAAGACGCTCAATCACGAGATGGAAGTGCGCCGCATTGGCTTGGCTGATTTCAGCTTGGCGAACGTGCCGACGGGTACGCCGCTGTCGCAAGTCGAAGCCAAGTTCCTGCCTTTGTATTTGCACCATCGCTATCAATTGCAAGCGGCGGTGAAATCATTGGGCGGCGTTTATTACACTTATGCGATCAAGGCGGCGAGCGGTGTGAGTCCGGCGAAGGCGCGCGAGATCGTACCGGCTGCGCGGCAACGCGAAGCGCTGCAAGCGGTGCTGGCTACGATTAAGCCGGAAGCGTTGGCGATTCCTGAAAAGCTGTTGGCGCTGATGCCGCCGCGTGCGTTCGGTTACGAACGCGGCACGGGCGAATACTTTGCGCGCCGCACGGGCTTGACGTTTGATCCGTTGGCGGCGGCGGCGAATGCGGCGGATGCGGCGATCAGCGGATTGCTCAATCCGCAACGCGCCGCGCGCTGCATTGAGTTTCACGCTTATGACAAAGCCAATCCCGATTTTAGCGAAGTCGTGAACGCGCTCGTCGCTCAGACTTGGCAAGGGCCACGGCCTGCCAACGCTGCGCACGCCGTCGTAGCTGAAACCATTCAGTCGCGCGTCGTCCATCACTTGATGGAACTCGCCGCGAATGCCGACGCTTCGTCACAAGTGCGCGCGACAGCGAGTCAGGGATTGCGTGATTTGTCGGCGTGGTTGTCGGTGTCTTTGCGTGCGAGCAACGCGGCGCACCGTAATGCGACGCTGGATGACATCAAACGGTTTTTGAATCGTCCAGACGCTACATTCAAACCGGCGGCGACTTTGCCGACGCCGCCGGGCGATCCGATTGGTTCGGCAGGACGCGGCAACTAAACCAAACCAATGTAGTGACGACTTTAGTCGTTCCGTCATCAAGGCGGCAGAACGACTAAAGTCGTCACTACGATTAAGATTTACCGATGAGCAACTTACTCGCAAACGGCAAAACGATTCACGACAGCGCGTGGCTGATCAAGCGAGTGCGAAAGCTATCGTTCGCCCTCTTTCGCTGGCGCGGCTGGCGGTTAGCAGGCTCGCTGCCTGACGTGAAAAAATACGTCATCATCGGCGCGCCGCATACGTCGAACTGGGACTTTCCGCTCGCGTTGGGCTTGGCGTTTTGCTTTCAGGTGAAGATGTTTTGGATGGGCAAGCACACGCTGTTTCACTGGCCGATGGGTGGCGTGATGCGTTGGCTCGGCGGCATCGCCGTCAATCGTTCTGCCAATCAAAACCTCGTCGCGCAAGCCGTAGAAACCATGCGCGCCAGCCATAAACTCGTACTCGCCATTCCGCCCGAAGGTACGCGGTCAAAGGTGCGATATTGGAAGACCGGTTTTTATTTCATCGCGCTCGAATCAGGCACGCCTATCGTGCTGGCCTTTCTTGATTTCAAAAACAAGGTCGCGGGCTTCGGGCCTACGTTTATGCCGACCGGCGATTTGGATAAAGACATGGAAACGATTCGGGCGTTTTACGCGCCGATTGAAGGAAAGTACGCAAGCCTTACCGGCTTGGCTGAGGTGAAAGCAAAAGAATGAATCACGATTACCCACTCATTGACCTCGCGCTCGCGCGCCGCCTCGAACGCACCGAAGCGCGCAGCAACGCCGAATTCGTTCAAACGCGCGCGCGGCTCAAACCAGAAACCGGTGCGTGCTGGATTGAAGTTGCAGGTGCCTACGCGATGTTTGACGGCGTTGGCTCGCCCCTCACGCAAAGTTTCGGCTTGGGCGTCGTCGAACCGGTGACGGAAGAAGTGTTGCTACAACTCGAAACGTTTTTTGCCGAACGCGACGCGGCGATCATGCTTGAGATCAGTCCGCTGGCAGATCAGTCAGTGCTGCCGCTGTTGCACGAGCGCGGCTACCATCCGGTTGAACTGACCAGCGTGATGTTTCGCCCCATTCAACTCGAGGTGCCGCTGGTACGTTCAACCAATCCGAATTTGTCGGTCAGGCAAATGCGAACTGATGAACACGAGCTTTGGGCTAAAACGGCGACGCAAGGCTGGAACGAATTTGTCGAATTCGCCGAAGCGATTTACGAACTTTCGCAAATGACCGCCGCGCGCGAACCAGGCCCGTCGTTTTTTGCCGAACTCAACAGCGAACCGATTGCCACAGGCGCGCTCTGCCTGTGTGACGGCGTAGCCTTGCTGGCAGGCGCGAGTACGATCCCCACGCAACGCAATCAGGGCGCGCAATCCGCCTTGCTCGAAGGTCGTTTGCAATACGCGGCGAAGCAGGGCTGCGACTTGGCGATGATGTGCGCCGCGCCCGGCAGCGCCTCGCAACGCAACGCCGAACGACAGGGCTTTCGCATCGCATACACCCGCATCAAATGGGCTAAGAGTGAAAAGTGAAAAGTGAAAAGTGAAAAGTAGGTAGCGCCTAAGAATCAAAACCAAGCTCCCACTTTTCACTTTTCACTTTATTGACACCTCTGAATGGCTCGCCTACCTTTTGCGCGCAATGGCTACTAAATACTGCCCACAATGCCAGACCACCGTTACGCAGCCGCTACAGCTTTGTCCGCAATGCGATGCGGTGCTTTCACTGAAAGACCCTTACAGTCTGGTCGGACGCACCTTGCTTGGCCGTTATCAAATCGAAGCCCTTGTCGGCTTGGGTGGGATGGGCGCGGTCTATTGCGCTTTTCACACGGGCATCGAACGGCGCGTAGCTTTCAAGGTTTTGCAACCTAACATTGCATTGGCCGATGAACGTTTAGTCGAACTGTTTGAGCGCGAAGCCAAAGTTGCCGGACGCCTCACGCACGAAAACATCGTAGACGTGAAAGACGCCGGACGCATTGACGACAATGGCGGCACGCTCGCTTACATCGTGATGGAATGGCTCGACGGGCGCACGCTCGAAGACGACTTGCGCCTCACGCCGCAAATGGGTTTCGCGCAAACGCATGAAATTCTGCGGCAAACGGCTGGCGCGCTCGCCGAAGCCCACAGCAAGAACGTTGTGCATCGTGACCTCAAACCCGCGAACGTGATGCTGTTGAACAAACCGAATGGACGCACGCTCGTCAAAGTCCTCGATTTCGGCATCGGCAAAATCATGAATGAAACCGGCGCGGCGGTTTCGGCGGTGATGGGCACGCCGAATTACGCCAGCCCCGAACAGTTGCAACTTGGCGGCAAGCTCGATCATCGCTCCGATATTTATTCGATGGGCGTGATGCTTTATCGAATGATCGGCGGACGGCTGCCGTTTAACAGCGCGTCGTTGCCCGAACTTGTACAGTTGCAACTCAACAGCACGCCTGCTGCCTTGCGCACCTTGCGGCCTGACGTACCCGTTGCGCTCGAAACGTTGATACATCAGATGTTGGCGAAAGACGCCGACGCGCGTCCGCAAACTATGCCTGAAGTCGCGCGCAGCTTTGCCGCCGCGTTGTCAGCCACAGGGTCAGACAACAGCACGCAGGAAACCGCGTGGCTGAGTTCAGAAGCCGTCACCGCCGGGATTCCCGCCGTGCCGCATCGCAAGACAGAACTCATGACGGAATCGCCTACGCCGCGTCGGATCGAGATTGCTACGAGCGATCCGTTGGCGACGAATGTGATGCCTGCTTCAGCAAGTGTCGTGACGACCTCAACGCCCTCGCGCCGTTCGTTGCTGTTGCCGGGCGCTTTGCTGGTCACGGCGTTGGCGGGCGGAGGCTTCGGGCTTTATCGCTTTGCGACGAATTCCGACAGCGAACCCGTGCCAGTCGCTGCGCCTTTGCCACAGGCTAGCCAAGCTGTTTTGATTGCGATGGCATCGCCTGAACCCTCGACGAGCGCAACGCTAGCGGCTTCGGTTTCACCTGCTGCTCAACCGGTAGCGACGAAAGCGCCGGTGAATAAAGAGGTGGCGAAAAGCAAACCTTCGTCGGCTATAGCGCCAGCGGCTACGCCCGCGACGGTTGCCAAGTCGGGTTCTGCGCTACCGTTGCCCGGTGCGTCGTCGTTGCCTGTGCCTCCGGGGCAAAGCAATCCGACGCCGAATGACGTGACTGACAACATGCCGATGAAAATGTATCTCAACGCCCAGCGCGAATATCAGAACGGCAATTACCAAGAGTCGCTGGCGCTATGCAATCGCATCCTCAACAACTATCCCCGTCATCGCGGCGCGCAGGCGCTTAAGCAAAAGTTGCTGGCTGGCATGAAAGTGTTGCGAGACAAACCCTAAACGTTATGAGTTCACCTTCCGTAGGGCAGGTTCGTAACCTGCCCTACCAAATATGCGCGCAATCAGCAGGACAGGTTACGAACCTGTCCTACGTGTTTTTAGCTATCTTGGCTTGCCTTCTGGGTTGCACGCAGACGTTCGCGCAAGACGCGCCTGCCGACAAACCGCTCAAGCTCGAACAGGTCGAACAACTGCTCACTATTGGTTGGGATGACGCCGTGTTGGCGCGCGAAATGTTGAAACGCGGTATCGCTTTTCGCGCCGATGCCAAAGCCCTCGACCGCCTCAGCAAGAAAAAGCTCGGCGCACAAACGCGTGCGGTCTTGAGCCAACTCGATACGCGCGCAGCCTTTCAGGAAATCCAAAACACTAAAGACGCCAACGCACGGCTGAGTTTGAGTCGGCAGTTTTTGCAGCACTACGCGACGAGCGAATTTGCCGCGCAAGCCAAAGAACTCGCGCGCGTAGCCGAACGCGAAGTCTTCGATCAGGCTTTTCAGGCTTATCTCGCCGCGCCGGATTTGCCGAAGCTCACCGCGTTGTTTACGCGCGGCGATGAGTTACGCGTGCGCGAACCCGATGCGACAACGGCGCTGCATTTGCAGACGCGGTTGGCACGTGCGGCGGGCAAAGGCGTTTACGAAAACTTTTACACCGACCTCGAACGCAGTCGCACGCTCGCTAACGAAGCCTTGCAACAACTCGACAAAGCGACTGACGAAGCTGCGCAAAAATTGCGGACGGAAAACGCTCCGGCGCTGGCGCAGTTGTTGGCGTTGTATCACTTGCGCCAAACGCCCGCCGATACGATGGCCGCGTTAAAACTGCTCGAACGTGCGCTTGCGCCTGACACGGCTACCGCCAAAGACCCCGTGACGTATTGGTTACGCGCGCTCATCAACCGCGAACAGTTTCAAAAGCTGCGGGCTGAATACGCCGCCTTGTCGCCCGAAGCCCGCACGAGTGCGCAAATCATTTGCCAACAGTTCACATCGCTGACCAATCACTTGATTGAGGATTACACCAAAGTCGTCGAACTCAGTGGCGCGGCCAATGTGCGTTCCTTACGCGACGAAGCCGTCGCCGCCGTCAAAACGATTTCACAAACGCCTTCGCCGTGCGCCGTCGCGGTTACGCCACCCGCGCAACGCGCCCGTCGCGTAGCTACCGCCCAACACGCGCTCTTCATTCGTTCAAAAACGGTTTATCTCAAACAACAACAACTCGAAACGGCTTTGCTGAAAGACGCCGACTTTCAATCGCTCAACTGGCGCATCGTCCGCAACGAAAAAGAAGCCGACGTGATTGCCGAAGTCACGCTGCCTTTTCTCACCTGGCAATGGACGATTGAAATCACGCAACCGGCTTCGAGTGCGTTGGTGGGTACGGTGCAAATTCGTGAAAACGTCGCGCGCAATGCGCTGCCGAAACTGTTGCCGCTATTGATTGATGTGTTTAAGCAGGCGCGGTTTTAACCTGAGTGCGCCCGCATCCCTGCGGGCAATAAAAAAGCCGCGAAGCGTTCCTTTTCCCTGCATTCACATCAAAGTGAAAACTGGAATAAAGAGCGCTTCGCGGCTTTTTTATTGCCCGCAGGGATGCGGGCGTACCCAGGTTATCGTCGCGGACGAGTTGCCGTCATCACGCGAATGGGTGGTTTGATCTCAAAGTGAATGTGGTTGTCGTGTCCGCTGACGGCTTGGCATAAGCCTTCGGCGATCAAGACGGGATCGTTGAAAAAGAGCCGTGAGGCTTGCGGTTGCGCCCACAGCGATTCGAGGATGGCCCGCATGGCAAGTTGGTCATAAGCCGGGTCTCGATAAGTGATGCCACCTGCTTGCCCGTTCAGACGCGGCAACTTGATGTCGCAACACATGCCCGCTTCGTGCGAAGCGTGGCTTGGCGTATCGCCACCGCGCGGTACGCTGATGTCGTTCACGCGAATCAACGAAGCCTTCGGATGCGTTTTCACGTAATCGCGCAAATAGGTTTGCCCAGCCGCGCGCAAGACTTCGGCCAACCAACTCGTACCGAAATCGTGATTGTCAGACGTGTCAGCGAGTTCATCGTTGATCCAGCCTTCGAGCTTGCTGCCCGCTGGCATCAACATCCAGCGCGGCGCGTTCTCGGCTTCTAACCACAAATGCGTCCCACCGTTCGGATCAATCTTGCCGTCGTTGCGCTGATCGTTCACGACGTTAAATCCGTTCTTGATCGCTTGAAACAACATAATCGTGCGAACGGTCTCAGGCCCCATCGCACTGTCAGCGGCGATCCAGTTAAAACCCAGCGCATTCAAACGGGTTTTGACGGCGCGGCTGTCGGCAGGTTTGTTAACGGCATCTTTCCCGACAGATGCAGAAAGTGGAATCATAGGCATGGCTTTTCTCCTTGAGAACCGGTAGCACAACCTGCCGAGGTTGTGCGGCTTTGGCAGGTTTCAAACCAGGCCGAAACCGCAACCTCGGCAGGTTGCGCTACTGATTAAAATATTTCACGCAAGCTCACTGTCGCAGGCTTGCGCAGGTCTTCGGTTTTGAAAAACGCGATGAGGTCGAGCAACTGTTTCAATGTGTATTTTTCAGCGTAATTGCCGGGGCAAGCCGTACCGGCTTTCTTTTCAGTCTTGGCAATTTCGCTCTTGAGCAACGTACGCGAAATCGGCGTCGCACTTGACGTATCGAACAGGCGCAAGTCCTGTGCGCCTTCGTCGCGCTTTACGCCGATATAAGTCGTGCCGTCTTTCATCGTCACGGTCAGCAATCCATATTTTTCTTCTGTCGAATTGTGCGGTGCGAGCAGGCTTTGCAATACATCACGCGGCGGCAGCGCGCGCAGCTTCGTTAAGTCAGAAGCAACTTTGCCGCCTACGCCATTGACTGTGTGACAACTGCGACAGGATGAGACAGTGGCCGATTCGAAAAAGATTTCGCGTCCGGCTTGCGCATCGCCGCGCAAATCAACCGTGAAGTTGCTCGGCGTGACCGGCGCGCTGGTCACAGGCTTTGGCGCATTCGCAGTTGATGACGTAGCGCCACTGCCGCCGTGCGCCGCTGCGAAACCGCCTTGCGGTGCAGCCGCCGCAGGCGGAGCGAACGCCGCCACCGGCTGATCGCCATCCGATGAAAGCGAAAGCAGATAGGCCACGAGTTGCGTAATCTCTTCATTCGAGAAGCGCGTCTTGAAACCAGGCATTGCCGTACCGTTCACGCCTTCGCTAATGATGCGGCGCAAATAAGTCGCGCGAAAGCCTTTGTTCAACAGCTTCGGCCCGCCGCCGCCTTTGCCTTCGCTGCCGTGGCAATAACTGTTGCCGCACGAACCCGCATATAACACGCGGCCTTTCTCGATGTTCACCATCAGTTGCGGCGGAATGTGATTCGCACTCGCGCGAGGTTCTGACAAGGCAAAAGGCAAAAGGCAAAAGGCAAAAGGCAAAAATGCCAAACCAATCAAGCGACGCGCTGCAATCTGCAATCTGCAATCTACAATCTGCAATCTCACTACTTCGCTCCTTTCGCCACACCGTCGGGCAGCGCGAAAACAACCAATGTCGAAGCGGCTTCGGGCAATTTGCCTGCCATTTCAGGCCAGACGATTTCAGTGAGTCCGCCCACCAGCGAACCCATGCCCGTCGGCATCGCCACGTACTGCTTCCCGTTCACCGAATAAGTAATCGGCGAACCCGACAAGCTCGCACCCGTGTTGAAGGCCCACAGCTTTTCGCCCGTCTTGGCGTCCAGCGCGAAGGCTTCGCCCAACACGTCGCCACTGAACAGCAGGTCGCTGCCGGTCGAGAGCAACGAACAGACGTTCATATACTTCGTCATAAATCGCCACGAACGTTTGCCCGTCAGCGGGTCATAAGCGTCAATGTGGCCGGTGGCTGGCGCGTTTTTAGGAGCGACGAATTCCATGCTGCCGCCGAACAGCGGTTGGCCTTCGACGATGTCCTGTTTTTGCGGGCTGATGATGTTACAGACCTCCCAACCCATGTTGTACCAGAGCTTGGTGCGCGGGCTATAAGACGAGGCTTCCCAATTGCGTCCGCCAGCGGCGCTGGGGCAAACATAGGTCTTCTCATTCGGCAACACTTTTTGCATTTGCTGCGGCTTGCCGTCTTTGTCTACGCCTTTGAACCAGGTGATGTTGTCTACGTGGGCATAAGAGTTGAGATATTTGCCCGTCACGCGATCAATCACCCACGTGTAGCCGCCTTTGTTCGGATGCACGAGCAGCTTTTGTTTTTGTCCGTTGACTTCATGGTCAATCAGCAAGCACTCATAGGCCGAGTCGAAGTCATACATGTCGTGCGGGACTTCCTGATAATACCACTGCATTTTGCCCGTATCGGGATTCAACGCGATGATGCTGTTGGTATAAAGATTCGCGCCCGGTCGAAACTCATCATAAAAGTCCGACGAAGGATTGCCGATGCCCCAATAGAGCAAATTCGTTTCGGCGTCGTATGAACCGACCAGCCAGGCCGGGCCGCCGCCGTACTTCCACATCTTTTCGCCCCACGTCTCGAAGCCCGGTTCGCCCGGCCCCGGAATCGTATAAAAGCGCCACAGATGCTTGCCCGTCTTCGCGTCGAAGGCATTGAGATAACCGCGATGCGCGTGTTCGCCACCGGTTCCGCCAACGATGACTTTGTCTTTGACCACGACGGGCGGCGAAGTCACGTTGCAACCGCACTGTTTCGTATCCTGAATCTCTAAGTCCCACAACTCTTTTCCGGTCTTGGCATCAAGCGCGACGAAGTGATTATCCAGCGTGCCGAAATAGACTTTGCCATAAGCCACGGCGAGTCCGCGTCCGCCGCGTTGATAAGGGATTGATTGTGTCGAGAGCTTATAAAAATACTTCCACAGCACTTGCCCGTTCGTGGCGTCGAGCGCGAAGACGCGATTCATCGGCCCCATCAGATACATCACGCCGTCCACAACGATGGGCGTAGCGTTCAAGCCGCCGCGCAATTCGCCGGTCTGAAAAATCCACGCGGTCGTGAGTTGTTTGATATTCGTTTTGTTGATCTGGTCGAGCGAACTGAACCGATGCGAAGCCTGATTGCCGCCATAGTTCAGCCAGTTTTGCGGCTCTTTGTCTGAATTGACGAGCCGCTCCCACGAGGGTTCCTGCGCCCAAGCTGTAGTGAAGATAGTTAGTGAACACAACAGCGCGAACGCGATTACGCGAATCCATGTTGCCGGATGGGTCATGCGGGTTTCGATCCTTTCTGGTTGGAAAAAAGTGTTTGAATTTCAGTGCGGAAAAGCGCGACTAATTTACTCTGGCAGCCCAACGAAGTCGAGCAAGCCAACTGTTTTGTAATACGGCGAAGAAAGGAAGCATTGGCAAACCGTAGCGCAAGCTGCCGAAGCTCTGCGTTGCCGGTCAAGCGACGCGCTAATTCAAAGGCAAGCCTATCGAAAGGGCAGCCGCGAGGCACAAGCCGTTCCGCAGAAATGCCTGCAATGTGAATAGCGCAAGCTCGGCAGCTTACGCTACAACTCACCGCGACTCGCGCGTCTCCAAAATCTGCGCGCTTCTCACTGCCGCAGTTACGCAAAATGTTTGGACGCGGACGCTGGCGAAAGCTCAAAGGCATCACGACGGTAGGCCTTCCCGATGGTGTCGAACGAAAAGCGGAAGTACACTGGTACGAAGCTCACGGTATCGGCAAAAGGAAGCTCAAAATCAAACGTTATCTGGATTAAACGATATGACTGATCAAACTAACGGAACATCACGCTTTGCGATTTGCATCAATCACGGTGGCTACCCTGAATCGCTTGAGCCGATGAAAATTTATCAAATCTTGCCTGATTCCGAAGCGGCGAAGCATCGGCAGTTGCGCGTGATTGACGAATCGGGCGAAGACTATCTTTACTTTGAAGACCTGTTCATTCAGGCAGACTTTCCCCGCGCGGTCGAAACAGCGTTGTCGCAAGCCGCGCAAGCCAACCTTGCGGTAATCTGACCATCACCAAAGGAACCTTTATGACAACCATCAACGCTTTTGACGGAGGCACATTCGATGCCTATCTCGCCGCGCCGCCCAGCGGACGCGGGCCGGGCATCGTACTCTTGCAGGAAATTTTCGGCGTCAATCAAGAGATGCGCCGCATTGCCGATTGGTATGCCGCGCGCGGTTACGTCGTGTTGTGTCCTGATTTGTTCTGGCGGCAGGAGCCGGGTATTCAATTGACAGATCAAACGGATGCCGAATGGGCGCGTGCGTTTGAGCTATACAAAGGCCTCGACGAAGCCAACGCCGTGGATGACGCGGGCGCGACGCTCAACTTTTTGCGCGCGCATCCGGCTTGCACCGGCAAAGTCGGCGCAGTCGGATTTTGTCTCGGCGGCAAGCTGGCTTACCTGATTGCGACTCGTTACAAAACGGATTGCAGCGTCGGCTATTACGGCGTAGGCGTCGAAAATGCGCTGGATGAGATTGCGAATCTCAGCGGCCATTTGATGCTGCACATCGCCGAGAAAGATCAGTTCTGCTCGTCCGAAGCACAGGCCAAGATTCACGCGGCGCTGGACGGGAACGCGCGCGTCACCATTCACGATTACGCTGGACAGGATCACGCTTTCGCGCGCGTGGGCGGAGCGCATTTCAACGAAGCGGCAGCGGGGCAAGCGACCGCGCGTTCGCTGAAATTTTTCGAGGAGCATTTGAATGGATAACTTGTCCATGAATAACCTATCGGGGCTGTGGGAAGAACACGTCAAATACGAATTCGAGACGCGCGACACTGAGGCGACGTTGGCGACGATGGTGGCGGACGCTTACGTCAACCACGTACCCGTGTTGACGGGCGGCGTAGGCCACGAACAGTTGCGCACGTTTTATTCCGAACGCTTCATTCCGCAAATGCCGCCCGATACGCGGATGACGCCCATCTCGCGCACCATCGGTGTTGAGCGCATCGTGGACGAGATGATTTTTGAGTTCACTCACACGATCAAAATGGACTGGATGCTGCCGGGCGTTGCGCCTACTAACAAGCACGTCAAGGTACCGCTGGTGGTTATCATCCACTTCCGCGAGGGCAAGCTGGCGCACGAACACATTTATTGGGATCAGGCTTCGGTGTTGGTGCAATTGGGATTGATAGACGCTTCAACGTTGCCGGTTGCGGGCGCTGAAAGTGCTGAGAAAGTTTTGCATCCGAGCCTGCCGTCTAATCGCCTGATGGAACGCGGTTAGGTCACGAATCTGCCGAGGTTTGCGACGTTGAAGCGTTCGCTCGTGCGTTGCGCAAATGAATAGGCTTTGGCGGTTGCAAACTTTGCGAACGATGTACTAGGATGCGTGCCTTAGTAACAAGCAGCTTCCACCGTCACCAAATTACTACTAATTGATTTTGTCGCACGGGTTCACACCAGCAGTAGCGTGAACCGAGTCCAGCGAGCGCCAAAAGTCCCAAAAGGTTGAAGACGGTGCAATCCCCTGATCTGTTGCGATCACTTTTTAAGAAGTTCTGAAGGAACCGACAAAGCAATGCGAGAGTATTTTCCTATCCTGATGGTATTCATCTTTGTGATGGGCTTCGCCGTCACCAACATTGCCTTGTCGCATTTCATCGGCAAGCGCATAAACATCCGCGAAAAACTGATTCCGTATGAATGCGGCATGGATCCCGTCGGTTCGGCGCATCAACGTTTTTCGGTGCGGTTTTATCTGGTGGCGATGATGTTCATCCTGTTCGACATCGAAGCCATCTTTCTCGTGCCGTGGGCGGTGATCTTCAAATCGCTGGCGGCACAGGGACTGAAGGTTTTCGCCTTCACTGAAATGATCGTATTCATGACCGTGTTGCTGGTCGGATATGTTTACGTTTGGAAGAAGGGCTTGTTCGAGTGGAATCGCGGTTAAGCAGTATTTGAGGTTTTATGGGACTTGAATCAACCATCGGTGAAGTTTTACCTGACGTATTGACGACGTCGCTCGATTCGCTGGTCAACTGGGCGCGCAAGTCGTCGCTGTGGCCTGCTACGTTTGGCTTGGCCTGTTGCGCTATCGAAATGATGGCGATGACCGATGCGCGCAATGACGTAGCCCGTTTCGGCGCTGAAGTTTTTCGCGCAAGTCCGCGACAGGCTGACGTGATGATCGTTGCCGGTCGCGTATCAATCAAAATGGCTCCGGTGTTGCGGCGCATTTACGATCAAATGCCCGAACCCAAGTGGGTGATTTCGATGGGCGTATGCGCTTCGGCGGGCGGCGTATTCAACAACTACGCCATCGTGCAAGGCGTAGACAAAGTCGTGCCGGTAGATATTTTCGTACCCGGCTGTCCGCCGCGTCCTGAAGGCTTGATTTACGCCGTCATGAAGTTGCAGGAAAAGATCGAACGCGAGCGCGTCTTCGTCTCAGAAGATTACGTACAAGCTGCTTAATTCCAATCCAAACGTTGCCCAAAAGCTGAATGACTGAAACCACTGAAACCACTGGCGTCTCACAACTGCCGCGTACCAGCGTGCGTTACGCCGACACGTCCCTCCTTCGCACCAATTTCCCAGGCAGTATTGATACGATTGTTGAAATTACCGAAGCTCTGGGAGAAGTCACGATCATCGCCAAGCGCGACGGATTGCTCGCGTTGCTGACCCATTTGCGCGATGAGCCGAAGCTGCATTTCAACTATCTGTCAGACATCGGCGGCGTAGACCTGGGCGAATTCGCCGCGCCGCGATTCGCGGTGGCTTATCAGTTGTATTCGATTGAGTTGAATCATCGCATCCGCGTGAAAGTTCTTGTCGAAGAAGAAGACGCGACGGTGCCTTCGGCGTGCGGCATTTGGAAAGCCGCGAACTGGCTGGAGCGCGAGATTTACGACATGTTTGGGATTCATTTCGACAATCATCCCGACCTGCGCCGCATCCTGATGCCGGCTGATTACGAAGGGCATCCGTTGCGCAAAGATTTTCCGCTCAAAGGCTTTTGAGTGCGGAGTGCGGAGTGCGGAATGCGGAGTGACCTCTCCTAATTTCGCACTCCGCACTCC
>JAYSVR010000344.1:0-16176 GCA_043718445.1 Acidobacteriota bacterium
ATTGACATAGTTTTGCTCCTTTGTCTTTGAGACGGCAATGCCGTAACTCTCTGATAAATCAACAGTTATGTCAAAAAGGTTCTCGGATAGCCTCTGAGAACAAAAACTGAGGCTAAATTGTTGAATGGCCTGAACTTTGCAGGGGGGGGGTAACAACCAACTTTGGCACAAGTCTTGTTTTCCAGCCTCAGTCTTCAGGTCTCATCAACAGCCTATACCTCACCAGCCGAACTCATTTAACCCAAGACATTTCTCTCGACTTCACGACAGCACTCAACGCTCCGGTTCTCGTACCGCTTCAGCCCTTCGAGGTAGCGGCAAACCAGCAGGTGCAGGTTAGCATTTCGTATCAGTTCGGGGCTGGCTTTCAGTCGTTCGTCATCAATCGAATTTGAACCTCAGCCCTCGTCATTCAATCAAGGCCAATTCAAAAATGACACGCATCGCACTTATTCAAACAACAAGCTCTCAAGACCAAGCAGAAGCCCTAACGCACACGGCGGCGCTGATTGCGGAAGCCGCACAAAACGGTGCGCAACTGGTTTGCCTGCAAGAGCTATTTCTTCATTCTTACTTTTGCCAGTATCCGGCCCAAACGGATGCGCTCGCATTGGCGCAACCCGTGCCATCAGAAATCACGAATCATCTTTCTGCGTTGGCTCGCCAACATCGCATCGTACTGATCGCAGGCACGGTTTACGAATACGACGAAACCACTGATACGCGATTTAACACGGCGCTGGTTTTCGAGTCAGATGGCCGGATGCTCGGCACTTATCGCAAAACTCACATCCCGAATGACCGCTGTTATCACGAAGCTGATTACTTCGCGGCTGGTGACAGTGGCGTCAAGGTATTCGCTACATCGGTTGGACGGCTGGCGGTCTTGATCTGTTATGACCAATGGTTTCCCGAACTCGCTCGCATCGCTGCGTTGCAAGGCGCAGAGATCATCGTCTATCCCTCAGCCATCGGCGACTTTCTTGACGAAGTGCCAGAAGAAGGCGAATGGCAAACCAAGTGGGAAACGATTCAAGTTTCTCACGCTATCGCCAATAACGTTTTCGTTGCGGCTATCAATCGCGTAGGCATTGAGGGCAACCTGGCCTTTTGGGGTGGTTCATTCGTCGCCGATAGTTGGGGAACTGTCATTGCTCGCGCCGGAACCCGCGAACAGATTCTTTACGCCGACTGTGACTTAACGGCTGTGCGAAAAGTGCAAGAGCTTTGGGGCTTCTTCGCCAATCGTCGGCCTGAAATCTATTCGCAACTACTACAACTGTCGAATCCAGTGTCGCAAACAAGCAAGGAGCGTGCATGAAAGTTTATGTTGATGAATGCGATTTAGGGAATGGATTGTTTGCAACAGATAGTTTTATGGAGGGCGATATAATTCTCGAATTTTTAGGCCCACTCATTACTCTCGATCAAGTACTTAAAATGGGGGAGGCAGCAGGTAACCCACTCCAGATTGACGTTGGTTTATATATGGACATTGAAGCGCCAGGCGTTTACGCCAATCACTCCTGTTTGCCGAACGCGGGTATTAAATCAAATGTAAAACTGATTGCCATTCGCCCCATCAATAAAGGTGAAGAGATTCGATATGACTATTCGACGACCATGTGGGAAGACCCTCAATGGAACGATAGATGGGAAATGGACTGCGAATGTCAGATGAGTAATTGCCGAAAAACTATTCAAGATTTTTATTCGCTACCCTTTGTAGTTCGACAAAGATATTTAGAGTTGGGCATTGTCCAAGGCTTTATCAAGGCTCATTTGCAAGGCATTCACACAGCTATTCAATATGGAAGAGACTAACGCTATGAATTCGGGATCAATGAACGCTTGGATGGTGATTCTACTAACCGCATCGTTAACGATGGTTGGGGACTATTTTCTTAAGATGGCAAGCCTTCAACCTAAGCTAATTAACAAATGGTTTTGGGCAGGATGTCTTGCTTTTGCACTAACTTCACTAGGGTGGGCTTGGACAATGCGTTACATGAAGTTAGCGACACTTGGCGTTGCGTATTCCATCACGACTGTTGTTTTTTCTGCGGCATTAGGGTTTGCAGTCTTTAACGAATCTCTCAGTAAGCTGGAGGTTCTGGGGTTGGTCATGGCTTTAGCCTCAATTATTTTACTTGCTAGATTCGCTGATTGAATATTGAAATAGCCCGTGCCAACAAGCTCACCCGCAGGGCGATTAGGCCAGTCGTTCACGACTGGTTCGCCTGCGAAAAAATCAATCAACGCGCTTTAGCGTGCTTCCTCCAATCGGCTTTAGCCACGAAGCCATGCGGCTGAAACCCTTCAGGCAAGGACGTTAAAAACGCCCTTGTGCAACTCGTTAGCGCGCTTATCAGCCGTGAACGACTGGCCTGTTTGCCGCTTCGCGGGGAAGGCGGCTTCTTTTGTTATCCCTATCTGCGTGATGATCCGCTGCTTCAGAATTTGCACCGAGAGCCACAGCTTCAGCCTTTGTTGGAAGCAGCCAAGCAGCGGCACGAAGCCGTCAAATGGCAATTCATCAATTGAGTCGCGGTGATGGTGCTTGGCGTTTGGCTGGTTGCGCGGAGTTGACGCTCAAGCAGCTTGCAAAAGGGGATAGGTGCCGACGCTGCGGCCTATGGCAATGGCAATGCGCGCTTTCTCTTTCTCGCTCAAGCCCAAGTCTTCAATACCGCCGCGCGCCCGCGAAACATGCTGCATAGCAACGATCAGTGTGCCTGGTTCGTCGTCGGCCAGCGCATCGCGCAAGAAATCAGCCGCGTAAGACGCTGGTTTATTTTTAAGGTCAGCTTCGATGATCTCAGCCCAAGTAGCTCGCATGGCAATCCCTCTCATTGATACTCAACTTTCGGTTGAGTGAATTTCAGCCCACAGCTTTTTAGCCGCTGCAATGTCAGCATTTTGCTTCGGCTTCGCGCCGCCAAACAACAACAAAATGATGTGTGTTCCGCTGAAGGCAAAGTAAACGCGGTAGCCGACGCCATCATCAAGTTTTAATTCGTAGACGCCCTCACCCAGCGATTTCCAACCAATTTCAGGTTTCCCCGGATTGCCTGCCTCCAAGCGAACTAATCGCTTATTCAACAATCGCTGCGTCGTGTAGGGCAGCGATTCGCGCCATTGCTCAAAAGACTCACGATCAAGCACATCCACTTGTATTGGTTGACCATCAAACATACGTTTATCACCAAAAGTATCGCAGGTTCTCGAAGGCTACGGCAATAGCGCGAAGTTCAGTCGCCCAAACGTTCCATTTCTTCAAACGCATCGGGGTATTTCTCATACGCGCTCTCGAAGAAGTCTTTCATTTCATCCGATGGCGGCGGCAAAAGCTCAGTCTGAATGTTGCCGTTATTCACATAAAGCAGAGCGATAGAGCCAGTGGCGATGCCCATCGCCTGTGCCATTTCATCGGGTACATCCATCACCCAGCCTTTTTCGGTTTTACGAGGTGCGACTGCCAAAGACATACTGAATTCTCTTTGTTTGTCGGCTTGCCGACATTTGCTGTAATTGCAGAAATACTATGAGTTAAGCCACATCATCATCATCGCCATCGTCCGCCGACGGGAACTCGATTCGGTCATAAACCTCCGACAAAACCAACGTGCATTTAATCGAAGGAATATGCAGGCTTCCCGTTTCACTGATTCCCATATACAGCCAACTATTCCCCTCAGCGCGTTGGTAGTGGTCAATGGCAGGGCGAGTCTGTGCAACGATGACGTAATCAGTGAGCGTAGGCAGCCAGTGTTGATAGCGCATCCATTTCTCGCCGCGATCAAAGTGTTCGGTGGTCGGCGAAGATACTTCAATGATGACCGTAGGATTCAGCAATACGTCCCGATTTTCGTCGAGGAATTGCAGCTTGCCGCAAACGACGACCAAGTCAGGATAGGAATAAAGCCCTTTGGTTGAATGCAACCGCTCAGGCAGCGGGCCGCTGCGGACTTTGGTGTCTTTGCTGAAGGCTTGGCAGGGCTTGCCGAGCAATTGACCATGCAATGAAGCGGTAAGGTTCGTGCAGATCGCACCGTGTTCAGGGCTTTCGCCCGCCATTCGGTAAACGTAACCGTCCAGATATTCGTTGCGTTCGTCTGTCTCGCGTTCAGCCGCGAGGTATTCGGCGGCGGTAAATTGCAGTTCACGTAGCGCTACGCTCATAAAATTTTTCTCCTTTGCGATGAACGCATTGCCCTCTCATCACGGCAGGCTGATAAGCAGGGAATCATCCGCCGACGGAAACTCATCAGGCCGCCAGCAAGGCCGTACTGAATGGCGGCGCAGCGTGTGCCAGACTACGCCCGATGGCATTAGCCAACGCCGCGCGTTCGTTTAGCGTTAACTCCAAGTCTTCAATGCCGCCGCGCGCGCGAGCAACGTGACACATTGCGGTAATGACTCCTGCGGGAAACTCGGCGGCTTCTTCCAACGCCGCGCGCAAGTACGCTGCCGCATCTGCCGCATCGCCGCGTAAGTACTCCATACGAAATTCGTCCAATGGTTGATGGTTAATCATGCTGTTTCCCTTTCCTGATGATCTTTCCAATAAGTCCGCGCGGCTTCAATATCAGCTTGCTGCGTTTTCTTCGTTCCGCCACAGAGTAACAAAACGATCTGCAAGCCGTTGAACGCAAAATAGACGCGATAGCCCGCGCCAAATTTTATGCGTAACTCATACAGCCCGCTGCCAATTGATTTATAGTCGCCGGGGTTTCCTTCTTCCAGACGATCAAGCCGCGTCTGAATGCGCGCCAATGCTGCGCGGTCGTTTAAGTTATCGCGCCACTCGGCAAAGGGGCGTGTGCCATCCGCCGCGCGGTAAATGAGAACTTCTTTCGGTTGTCCATCAAACATAGTTTCTCACTTGCGATCTTTTTTCAATTAGACAGAAATTTGTTCACAAGAACCATGAGGTCAGAAGGAAGACAAGTCGAATCACGCCTCGCCGTCTTCCAAATCTTCTGTTGGCGCTGGCGGATCAAACAACGAACTCTGATTCACATGCTTGCTCGGCTTTTTCAAATGCCGCGCGAACTTGGGTTTGCCGGTCACATCAAGTTCGTTTTGTTCCAGGTTCGTCAAAATTTCGCGGGCGCGTTCGATGACAGATTTGGGCAGTCCGGCGAGGCGGGCTACCTCTATGCCGTAACTTTTGCTGGCGCTGCCCGCTACGACGCGGCGTAAAAACACGATGTCGCCGCCTGCTTCTGAGACGGCGACCTGGTAATTGCGTACGCCGGGGCGCAACTTGGCGAGTTCGGTGAGTTCGTGATAGTGCGTAGCAAAGATCGTTTTGGCGCTGTGGCGGGCGTTGTCGTGCAAGTATTCGGCAATCGCCCAGGCCAGCGAGAGTCCGTCAAACGTAGCCGTCCCGCGTCCGACTTCATCGAGCAACACGAGGCTGCGCGGCGTGGCCGTATTCAAAATGTTAGAAGTCTCGGTCATCTCGACCATAAACGTAGACCGTCCGCGCGCCAGATTGTCCGACGCGCCGACGCGGGTGAAGATGCGATCTACGAGGGCGATGCGGGCGGAGGCGGCGGGTACGAAGCTGCCGATTTGCGCGAGAATGACGATCAGCGCCGTCTGTTTCAGGAAGACCGATTTACCTCCCATATTCGGCCCCGTGATAATCATCAGCCGGTCGGTCGTATTGTTCGCCACCAAATCATTCGGTACAAAGCGTTCGCCGAAACTCTCGATGACGGCGTGCCGTCCGGCCTTGATCTCAATTTCATCGCCTTCGTGGACTACGGGGCGAACGTAATTGCGCCGCGCGGCGGTTTCACTTAACGCCGTTAAGCAGTCTAAGAGAGCGACGGCACGGGCTACGCCTTGAATGCGGCGGACTTCGCGCGCGAGTTGCTGTCGTACCTGGCTAAATAGTTCTATTTCCAATACGATAATGCGTTCTTCCGCACCTAAAACTTTAGCTTCATATTCCTTCAATTCCGGCGTCGTGTAACGCTCCGCATTGACCAGAGTTTGCTTGCGTTCGTAATCCGTCGGAATTTTGTCCTTATGGTTATTGCTGATTTCGATGAAGTAGCCGAATACGTTGTTAAACTTGACCTTGAGCGACGCAATGCTCGTGCGTCCACGCTCGCGGGCTTCGATGGCGGCGATGTAACTTTTCCCGCTGTGCGCCAGATTACGCAACTCATCCAGTTCAGGATTAAACCCATCGCGTATCATCCCAGGTTCGTTGGCCGCCGCCGGAGGTTCGTCGGCAATCGCATTGGCAATCAATAGTTTAAGGTCTTCAAGTTCATCCAGATTCTCGGCGAGAATTTCGAGCAGGGAAGCTTTCGACGCAGCGATTGTTCGGCG
The DNA here is from genome assembly GCA_043718445.1 of Acidobacteriota bacterium. Taxonomy (GTDB): domain Bacteria; phylum Acidobacteriota; class Blastocatellia; order RBC074; family RBC074; genus JACPYM01. Next base: position 6,352 of record JAYSVR010000344.1, read on the forward strand.
CAACGAAGGGATGCATTCAATCGAATTCCGCAACGCCAACAGGTCGCGGGCGTTGGCGCGTCCCAACGTAATCTTCCCCGCCAGCCGTTCGAGGTCAGCCATGTGTTCAAGCTGGCGGCGTATCTGGTCGCGCTTGATCGGAGCCGTTTTGAGTTCGGCTACGGCGTCGAGCCGCGTTTCGATTTCGGCCAGCTTCACCGAAGGCCGCAGCAACCACTGCCGCAACTGCCGCGCACCCATCCCAGTCATCGTCTCATCCAGCACGCCGAACAGACTGTGTGCCGCGATGCCGTCCGAAGCTTGCACGAGTTCGAGATTCGTGACCGTTGTCGCATCAAGCACGAGGGAATCGCTCGTCTCGAAAAACGTGATTTCGCTCAAATGCCCAGCCTGCGCGCGCTGGGTCTCGTTGATGTAATGCACCGCCGCGCCCGCCGCGCATACGGCATAAGTTTGATTTGCCAAGCCGAACCCGTCGAGCGAGGCTACGCCAAGTTGCGTGCGCAAGAGAGAATCGGCGTGGTCGTGTCCGAAAAGCCAGTCATCCAACGGAGTTAAAGCGGCTTTGAATTGCCTCCGACTTTCGTCTGATAACGACACATGTTTTATGGTTGCTGAACTTTGGTCTGATAACGACGCAGTGTTTTCTTGGTTTTCTTGGCTAAGGCTCTCCGTTGCTGATTGTTCCACGCTGGCTGGCTCGGTCTCATCTGTCGCATTAGCCTCATCCGTCTTATTGGGCTTTGTCGCTGCTATTTTTGGCACTTTAGTCTCGCTTTGCCTGAACAATGGAGCCAATGACTGTGGAAAAAGCAACTCGCGCGGGTTAAATATCTCAATCTGTTCTTGCGCTCTTTCCCACGCTGTTTCACCGACAAATTGCGTAGCCAAAAATTCACCCGTAGAAAGGTCAATAAATGCCAAACCCATTCCTTCGCCCGCGCCGCATATGGCGGCCAAATAACAATTTTCTTTCGATTCAAGCAACTGGTTTTCGAGCGCCGTGCCGGGCGTGATGACGCGGACGACTTCGCGTTTGACGAGTTTGTTGGCTTGGGCGGCTTCTGACTGTTCGCAAATCGCAATGCGGAAGCCTTTGCGCACTAGCTTCGTGATGTAATTCGTCACCGCGTGGTAGGGAATCCCGCACATCGGAATCGGCGTACCCTTTTCTTTATGGCGCGCGGTCAGCGTAATTTCCATCTCGCGCGCGCCGATGATGGCGTCGTCAAAAAACAGCTCGTAAAAATCGCCCATCCGAAAAAACAACAGCGTACCCGGATGCTGCTTTTTGATCTCGTGATATTGGCGCAACATCGGCGTGAGTTGCTTATCGTTTGCTGACATAAAGGGTGTTTGCTCCTGAAAGGTGCAGCAACCTTTCCAGGTTGCTGAGGTATCGGGCAGCGCGCGCTTTTCGCCAGAACCTAAACCCATTACGGATTCAAGGTTGCTGTGCCAATGCGTCGCTTGCCTGATTGCGGGTTAAATTGCGGAAAACGCAGCAACCTGGAAAGGTTGCTGTACTCAGAGAACCGGCAGTCTATAATCGCGTTTCTTCTAACGTCAACGCGCGCTTACTTTAACCTGCAATGCCTGAAACTACGCTTCATCACGAACCCATCATTCTTGCCGTAGACACGACTGCGCATCAGGCAAGTTACGCCATTTTCTCAGGCGAAAGCGAACTCGCGCGCCGCGTGACTACGGACGCCGCGCCGCATTCGCAAACGTTTTTTGTTGAGATCGAAAACCTGCTGCAACAAGCCAACTTAACGATCAACGACATAACCGCGCTCGCAGCCGTCACCGGCCCCGGCAGCTTCACCGGCCTGCGCGTAGCCCTCGCCGCCGTGCAGGGTTTCGCGCAAACGTTGCAGGTTCCGGCGTGGGGATTGACTACGTTGGATGCCATCGCGTTGGCGGCGGGCGTGACGGGGCGCGTGCTGGTCTTGCTCGAAGCTGGTCGTGGTGAATGTTTCGTCGGATTGCGCGAGATAAACGCAGACGGCAGTTTCACCCAACCGCGCGCCGATGACGTAGGCCCGCTCGATACCATCCTGCCAGATTTTCTAACGAATGGTTTGCAACTCATGGGCAGCCCCGCGCTTTGCGAATTGGCTGCCGCACACAACCCCACGCTGCATATCCTAGTCGCCGAAAACCCGCCGCTTGCGCCGGTGATTGCGGCGTACGTTGCGCGTGCCATCCAGCGCGGTGAAACGGCGGAACGGCATCCGCTGCAAGCCTTTTACCTTCGGCCTCCTTATGCGAATCTCAAAGCCATCGCTTAAAAGATGAACCCTTCCTATATCAGCATTGAACCCATGCAACTCGCCGATCTGCCTGCCGTTTGTGCGCTCGAAATGGCGGCGAAGATGAGTACGTTGGGCGAAGCCTTTTTCGCGCCGAAGCTCAAAGACGGAAAATGCATAATGCTCGTCCTACGCGCGCCGCACGTCGTAGCCATGTTCTCAGGCTGGGTCATCGTAGACGAACTCGAAGTAGACAACCTCGTCGTTGCCGCCACTCACCAGCGACAAGGTATTGCCACCGCCTTGCTGACCGAAGCCTTGCGACAAGCCACGGCGCGCGGCGCAACGGCGGCGGTGTTGGAAGTCCGCGCCAGTAATGCGGCGGCAATTAGGTTGTATGAATCGTTCGGTTTCACGGCGGCGGGCTTGCGGCGCGCTTATTACCGCGACCCGAAAGAAGACGGCGTGATTATGCGGGCGGAGCTACGGGATTTGCCTTGACCTTGTCAGGTGAGCGAACGTTTCAAGTCAGACCTCAGGCGGCTGGTCTGACATGCCGCTTTGTAATCTGAAAAATTTATCCAGCCGATTAGATTTTTTGTTCGCTGAGTCTTGAAAAAATCCAAATTGAGCGTACTATCCCGGCAGTGCAAATCTGGTCTAAGCAAACTACGAAAGACTTAGACAATCTTTGGTCAAACAACTTCCCAACAAATAGGAGGACTAGCTTATGAGCATTGCAAACTCTGAGACAGCATTGAAAGAATTTCTGTTGACGAATGATGATACGTTTCGGGCGCTCGCCACGGAACACCACGATTACGAAGCCCGCTTGAGCGAACTCACCTCACTACACTTTCCTAACGAAGACGAACAACTCGAAGAAGCCACTCTCAAGAAACGTAAATTGCACCTGAAAGACCAAATGGAAGCGATCTTAACGCGCCATAAGACCAGCCAGATGTCGCACTAAGCGCATCCAGGCTTCGGTCACGTTGACCCTAAAACAAACCAGACGAAACGGGGACAATACGTTGTCCCCGTTTTGCTATTTTGGGCAAGGACATTGGCGGATGTGTGAGCAGTTGTTAGACTGCGTTCGTCATTTCAACCAACCCAATTCACCGAGGTTTTTCTATGAGCGACACGCAGTCCAATCCGCCGCGCAAAGGCATTCGCAAAGGCATTTACATCGTGCCGAGTGCCTTCACGATACTGAACATTATGTGCGGCTTTTATGCGATCATTAACGCCGTGCAAGCCGTACAGCTAGGACTCACGCCCAAAGCCCTTGAGCTTTTCGATCACGCAGCCATCGCCGTCGGCCTCGCCGTCATTTTCGACGGCCTCGACGGACGCATCGCGCGCATGACCAAAACCACCAGCGAATTCGGCGTCGAACTCGACAGCATCGCCGACGTAGTCACCTTTGGCGTAGCTCCCGCCGTGCTGGCTTATACGTGGGGTTACGGCGGCGTGCAGGGAATTGATCGTTATGGTTGGGGCGTATCGTTTTTCTTCATGATCTGTGGAGCCTTGCGCCTCGCGCGGTTCAACGTCATGGCGCGTTCCCCCAAATTCGATAAGCCCGGCACTTCGCCCAAGCTGGATAAAAAAGCATTCGTCGGATTGCCGATTCCGCCCGCCGCCGCCGTGCTGGCTTCGATCATTCATTTCGCGCCGATGCCGCTGATTGGTTATGAAGGTACAACACGTTATACCTTCGGCTGGGCGCTGATAATTGGAATGGCCTTGCTCGGTACGCTGATGGTTAGCACGATTCGCTACACCAGCTTTAAGAACCTCGGTGCCAAGAGCGTGAATCCGTTTATCACACTGCCGCTGCTCGCGGCTTTGCTGTCCGCGATTTACTTTCACTCGCAAGTCGTATTGCTGACGCTCTCGGTTTGTTACGCCGCGCACGGATTGGTGCTGAAAGCCTTTTCGCTGATTAGCCGCGTGCTTCGCAAACAAGCGCCTGAAGCGAAAAACTTGAACGATACTTCTACGATTGAGCTTTAGAGGAGCGCGAATGATTGCCTTTGAAGTTTTCGTAAATGACAAACTACTGGTCACCGCAGGCGAGCCAGCAATTGAGATTCTCACGGCCTTTATTCGCAACGACTTTTTGCTCAAGGAAGATTCCATCACGCAGGAAGAAATTCCCAGCCAATCCATGTCAATTGGCGGCTCCTGGTTTAAGTCGGGCGTTCAGCACAGTTCCTTTTGGACGGATGAGAAGAATGGCTCGCTGCAAATCGGTGACGTGATTCGCATTCGATTTGTAGAGACGCAGCAAGCCGATAAGCGATTGCGTCGCCAAGCCATACATTACAAACAGCCTTCCTTGCGCGAGTACAAAAAGCTGAAAGCCCGTTACTTGAAAGTCGAGCAGGAGTTGGTCGCCGCTCAAGTGAAAGTTGATGCACAACGATGGCGTGTCAATCAAACACCTTTCGTTGCGTTCGAGTCTTATGTGAACGGCAAGCTCGTAACGGTCGCAGGTGGTCGCACGTTATACGCGCTCGTAGCCATCGTGATGTATAACGATATGCGCGATGGTGATTTCGACTTCTGCCTTGATTTCGCAGGCTTCAGCGCCGATGCCAAAAATAAATACATCAGCCACTGGCGTGGACGTAGCGCGAAGTCGCCGCGTCTTTCCCTCGGCGATGAGATCACAATTCGCATCATCGAAACCGATAAAGCCACTCGCTATAAGTCGCGTAGTCAATTAACCCACCTTGAAGACTTGCAGCGAGAGTTTGAAAGAGTGAAGGAAGAATATCTCGCCGCGCGAAAAATTCACGAGCCTGATGCCGCCTGACTTCACCTTAAAAACCATTCCTTTGCTCATATTCCTTTGCCGCATTTGATGGCATATACTGCGGCTTGCTCGTCAAAACCAACCAAACCAACAAGGAGTGCCGCTAAGTGGCTCAAGCCTTCGAGACCATTGCGATCCTCGATTTCGGGTCGCAGTACACCCAACTCATTGCCCGTCGTGTACGCGAACTGGGCGTTTATTGCGAAATCCATCCCTTTAACGTGCCGCTCGACAAACTGCGCGCGCTCAACCCGCGCGGCGTAATCCTGTCCGGCGGGCCTTCGTCAGTTTATGAAGCTGAAGCGCCGCACTGTTCCGCCGAAGTCCTCGACCTGGGCGTACCCGTGCTGGGCATTTGTTACGGCTTGCAGTTGCTGAGTTACTTTCTCGGCGGGGAAGTAGCCCCTTCTTCAAGGCGTGAATACGGCGCGGCGACCATAAAGCTAAGCGGCAAGCTCACGGGTCAAAACCAACTGCTCGAAGGCTTACCCGACGAATTTCCCGTCTGGATGAGCCACGGCGACCACGTAACCGTTCCGCCCGCCGGATTCGATGTGATCGCTGGGACTGATAACGCCCTCGGAGCCGTCGCCGATGACGCGCGGCGTTTGTACGGTTTGCAGTTCCATCCCGAAGTCGCGCATACGCCGGACGGCAAGACGATTCTGGGCAATTTCGTCAAAGGCATTTGCGGCTGTCGCGGCGACTGGTCGCCCGCGTCGTTTATCGAATCGTCCATCGCCCACATCCGCGAACAGGTAGGCGAAGGCCGCGCTGTCTGCGGCCTGTCAGGTGGCGTAGATTCCACCGTCGCCGCCGCCCTCGTCGCCCACGCCATCGGCGACCGGCTGACCTGCATCTTCGTAGACAACGGCGTTTTACGGAAAAACGAATTCGACAATGTGCTTAAAGCGTTTGCTTCTTTTGATAACTTAACGATTAAGGGCATTGCAGCAGGAGAACGATTCTTAAACAAATTGGCAGGCGAGGCCGACCCCGAACGCAAGCGCAAAATCATCGGCAACGAGTTTATCGAAGTCTTTCAGGAAGAGGCAGATAAGCTTGGTGAGGTGAAGTATTTAGTTCAAGGCACTTTATACCCTGACGTGATCGAATCGGTCTCGGTCAAAGGCCCTTCGGCAGTGATTAAGAGTCATCATAACGTAGGCGGTTTACCTGATAAGATGAATCTTAAACTGGTCGAACCGCTGCGCGAATTGTTTAAGGACGAAGTGCGCGCCGTCGGTCGTGAACTGGGCTTGCCCGCCAATCTGATTGACCGTCATCCGTTCCCAGGCCCCGGCCTGGCCGTACGCATTCTCGGCGCAGTTGACGCCGACAGCATCCGCCTCTTGCAAGACGCCGACGCCATCGTGCAGGAAGAAATCCGCGCCGCTGGCATCTATCACGATCTCTGGCAGGTCTTCGCCGTGCTGCTGCCCGTCAGGTCTGTAGGCGTAATGGGCGATCAGCGCACCTACGAAAACGCTGTAGCGATTCGTGCGGTTGAGAGTACGGACGGCATGACAGCGGAATGGGCGCGACTTCCCTACGACGTGCTGGCGCGCATCAGCTCCCGCATCGTCAGCGAAGTCAAAGGCGTCAACCGCGTCGTTTATGACATCACGTCCAAACCGCCGGGTACGATTGAGTGGGAGTAAGCCTGGGTGCGCCCGCATCCTGCGGGCTGTAAAAGAAGCCGCGCAGCTTTCCTTGTGTTGTCTTTTCGCATTGCGAGACTGTATTCCAAGGGACGCACGTGAGTTTGGTTTTTTCGCGGAATCTTTCACGAAACCTGAAGCTGATAACGGCTGGTCAATACTGAATTATGTCTTTCAAAAACAAAGCGAGGAAAATGATGATGAAGAAATTAGCGAGAGCCGCGCTGCTGCTCATGTTGGCGTCGTTGACAGTTGTGGCTCAAACCAATGTAGGCGAGCAGCAAGCTGAAGCTCAACTGCCTTTTGAGTTGACCACAACCGCCACGTTCGGGCTGCCCTGGCGGATTGCATTCCTCCCGGATGGGCGAATGTTGGTGACCGAAAAGATCGGGCCGATTTGGCTGGTCTCGGCGCAGGGAGAAAAGATCGCGCCCTTGGGCAATACGCCCCCCGTTTACTGGCAGAATCAGAACGGCATGCTGGGCGTTTTCGTTTCGCCCAATTTTGCTACCGACGAAAGCATCTACATCACCTATATCGAGCCGGGTGATTACGGTGGCGGCCAGGCGTTGGCACGCGCCAAACTGGACTTCCGACGGAATCGCTTGCTGGATTTCACTGTGTTGTGGCGTCAGATGCCCAGAGGCAAGGGCGGCCAGGCCGGCGGGCAGATCGTATTCGCGCCCGATGGTCAGTCGCTGTACATGACAGTTGGAGACCGCCAGCGCATGACCCCAGCCCAAGACCCGGATCAGCCCGTAGGCAAGATTCTGCGGCTCACCCTGGATGGCAAGCCGTTTCCGGGCAATCCCAACTTCGGCAAAACGGGTGCTGCTACCATTCCGCTCATTGATCCGCCACAAGACACCGAAGTCGCCAAGACCGCGAAGGTGGTGAGTACTTATACCTTTCCCAGCCCCAACCTGACGCCCGCAGAAACCTGGGCGAGTGGCTTCCGTGCGCCGTATGGTTTGGCACTTTCGCCCACCGGTGAATTGTGGGAGCTTGAACATGGCCCCGGCGGCGGCGACGAGTTGAACTTAATCGAGAAGGGCAAAAACTACGGCTGGCCGCTCGTGTCTTACGGAAAGAACTACAACGGAAAGCCGATTCCCAGTCACGACACGCGAGCTGACTTGGTGAAGCCGGTTCTCTATTGGGTACCGGTGATCGCGCCGGGTAACCTGATGTTCTACCGCGGTACTAAAATGTTTCCGCAATGGGACGGCAGCGGCTTTATCAGCGGCTTGGTCACGATGTCGCTCACGCGCGTCCTTTTCGATGGGAAAGGTGGAGCCAAGACCGCCGAACGCTGGAAAATCGGCAAAAGGATTCGAGATGTAGAACAAGCGCCCGACGGTTCACTATGGTTGCTCGAAGACGCGAATCCCGGCGCGCTGATTCATGTGACGCCCAAGGTGACGCCGAAGTGATGACGCCAAGTTGATAGCGCTATAGCTTTCAAGAAGCCGCATAAGGCTACGCCTCATCAGCTGACGCTTGATTCCGATGCTTTGCGAAGCCGAGTACGATTTAGTGGGAGTGAAGAATATGCCCAACTGGCAGCGTTTCGTACCGTCAGACTTTGAGTATGATTTTGAGTTGGATAAATTATCCGCTCATCACGTCACGTTTGAAGAAGCGGTCGAATGTTTCGTTTCGGATTTCGAGGTTCGCAAAAACAAACGTGACGTTGATCGTTTTCAACTCATAGGCAAAACACTGAGCGGGCGTACGCTCAAGATCATTTTCCCACTGAAACCCCATAACGTAGTCCGCCTCATCACAGGTTGCCAGATAACTGGAAGATAAGATGACGAAAAACAAAACCAAAAAGAGAGTGCTGTCGGAAGCTGAGATTGACCTGCGCGTTGAAGCTGAAGCCGATGACGATGACGCTTGGGAAGCGCCGATTAAGGTGAAGAGAAAACGAGAAAGTACTTTATCGCTTCCCGCTGATTTGGCGGCGCGCGCCGCTTTTCTCGCCAAGTTACATAAAGAATCTGATACGGCGGCTTGGCTTAACCGAATCATTGCCGAACGCGTTGAACTAGAGGAATTTGCTTTCCTTGATTTCAAGAAGACGCTCGTTTTACAACGTCGCGCCTAATGGCTGCCGATGCGCCGCGAAGACGACCATGCTGAAGATCACGATTTGTCCGACCTGTGGCAGCGATAAGATCAAAAGGGTTCGTCGCAACTGGACGGGCAAAGCTCAAGGTCAAAGCTACACCGTTCCGAATCTTGAATACTGGGACTGCCCAGATTGCAATGAGAAGATTTTCGACGTCGAGGCGATGCGCAAGATACAAGCGCATTCTCCGACTTATGCAAACAAGCATAGAACTCTAACGAGGCAGAAGGCCGCTTGACCGTGAGCGTGGAGGATTGTCATGGCTTTTAGCGATTACAAAAGCATTTCGCAGGTACAGAAAGAATTCAAAATCAAATATCAGGAAACGAACTTCCTGATGCCCGAAGACTTGGAACCTTCCGCCGCATTTCGCGCGGAATTCCAATTCAATACGGATAACATTGATGTCTATTCGTCTGAAGCTTCACGGGCTGAAGCGATCATCTTTCCAGTCTTGCGTGAAATCTACAAACGCCATTACGAGAAGTATTCTTTCTGGGTACAGAAGGCGATGACTTACGATGACAAGCTGTCTGGCACGCCTGATTATTTGATTGGTACGAAATCCGAACTCGGAAAAACCTACCTCGAAACGCCGCTGGTGATCGTTGCCGAAGCGAAGAAAAACGACTTCGAGCAAGGTTGGGGACAATGTCTGGCTGAACTCGTCGCAGCCCAAAAGCTCAACGGTAAGCCTCACCGCGCAGTGCATGGCATCGTGACCGACGGGAAGTCTTGGGAGTTCGGCAAGTTAGAAGCAGCGGTATTTACGAAAAATGCCGCAGGCTATACCGTAGACCATCTCGCGCAGTTATTTGGCGCGTTGAATGCAATTTTCCAAGCCGCTTCAGCGCCCAAGACAGTTCGGAAATCTCGTGCAAAACCGCCGGGTACGATTGCGCGAAAATGAAGCGACAGGCAGGAACGGTAGCGCAATCTGCCGAGATT
>JAYSVR010000345.1:0-4884 GCA_043718445.1 Acidobacteriota bacterium
GCCGACCCGCAAGCCAAGTTGATCGTTGACGGCTATCGTGCCGACGGCGAGAAACCGCCTGCGTTGAGCTTGCAACGTGCCAAGAACGTACGTGATCGCCTGGCTGATAACGGACTCGGCGTGACGGTTGACGCCAACCGTATCACCGTCCGCGATGGCGGCATCTCGCCTGACGGCAGCCAGATCAGGATGTGGTTCGTGCCGGCGGGCGCAGCCGATCCGGCGGGCGGTACAGCGGTTGACGCTGGCCCGGTCGAACCGGAGAAGAAAGCTGCGGCTCCGCGTCGTGGCAAGAAACGTCGTTAAACTTAAGCCGTTAGGCTTACATTCCAAGAGGCAGGCTTTCGCACAGATCGCCTGCCTCTTTTGCTTTCCCTTTCTGCCTCTTTCTGTATGCCCGACATCAAACACGCCCGACTCATCAGCATTCTGTTTTTCTCGCTGGCTTTGCTGACGGCCTGTTGGTTTCGTTTCAGCCAGCTCGGACTCAAACCCTTTCATCACGACGAAGGCGTCAACGCCCACTTCCTGATGCCGCTGATGAAGCAGGGCAGCGCGGCTTATAAATACAATCCGCTGAATTACCACGGCCCTACGCTCTATTACATCACGTGGACGGCGGTGAAACTGTTTGGCGAAACCGATTTTGCCTTGCGCTTCTGGCAGTGCGCGTTCGGCGTGTTGCTCCTCGTATTGCTTTGGTGGTTCCGCGATCACCTCGGCGACGTAGGCCTTCCCGTGGCGGCTTTCGCCATTGCCGTTTCGCCCGCGCTCGTCTTTTTTTCGCGCTACTTCATTCACGAAATGATGTTCGGCTTCTGTTCGCTGGCGATGGCCGTCGCCGCGTGGCGTTATGCCCGCAGCAAACATTTCGGCTGGATGATCTTGCTCGCCGTCAGCACCGCCTGGTTATTTGCGACGAAAGAGACGGCGGTTATTACGGCTTTCACGATGCTGTTTGCGCTGTTGTTGGCTTCGTTGTGGGACGTATCGCGCGCGCTCATTCGTGAAAAACGCTGGACGCCCGCCTCGTTGATTACGCACATGCGCCGCGATTGGAGCGAAGTGCGGCCTTCGATGGATCACGCGCTGTCGGGCTTCATCATTTTCGTATTCGTCTTTGTCTTTTTCTATTCGTCGGCTTTCACCAACTGGCCGGGCGTAGCCGATGCTTTCAAATCAATCGCGCACTGGACGGAAGAGCGCAGCGGCAACGATCACGTACACGCCCGACGTTATTACCTCGGCATTTTGTTTAAGTACGACTTGCCGTTGCTCATCGGCGGTCTGCTCGCGGGCTTGTTGATCGTGTGGCGCGGCACGCGGTTTTGGCTGTTCGTCGGCGCGTGGACGTTCGGCCTGACGCTGGCTTATTCGTTGATTCCGTATAAAACGCCGTGGCTGATGGTGAGCTTTGTGGTTCCGTTGTGTCTGGTGTGCGGCTACGCAGCCGAGCAAATCTATCAACTCATGACGCGCTTGCCGCTACGCATTCTCTGGCTCGGCTTGCTGGGCGTTGCGCTGTTGGGCGCGTGGCGGCTGTGCGCCGAAGTCAATTTCGACAAGTACGCCGACAACGGCAACACGGCGGGTTACTTCCGCGAATACCTGAAAGGCAAAGGCTACACGCCTTATCTTGACGGACAATACGGCTTTGTTTACGCACAAACCGACAAAGACTTTCACGCCTTCGTGCAAACCTTGCAGCGCACGGCTGACAGTTACCCCGAACAAAAAGCGACGGGCATTTATTTGGCTTCGAACGAATACTGGCCGCTGCCGTGGTACATGCGCAATTACTCCGGCGTAGCCTTCACCGGCTCACTGCCCACCAAACTCGATGAAGCGTCAGTCACGCAACCGCTCATGATTGCCAAAACCGATCAGCGCGGCGCGATTGAAGAAGCGGGCGGTTGGCGTATGGTCGAACGCCCCTTCGTTATGCGTCCCGGCGTTGAGTTGCTAATCTATCAACGCGAGAAGAAGTAGCCGTATCGCAAAAACTGTATCGCAACCTGTTAGGTTGCGTAGCTTTTATCATTTAACCCATTGCGTCCAACGCGCAGAACACGGCAACCTCACAGGTCGCCATACGATCAAGCTATGAAACACACTGCTGCTTTTGAACAAATTTGCGAAGACGCGCGTTCCCGCGTGCGTGAAATTACGGTGGCTGAAGTCCAGGCCAAGTTGGCCGCAGGCGAGAGCTTCTATTTCATTGACGTACGCGAAGACTACGAATGGCAGGCCGATCACGCCGCCGGAGCTAAACACTTGGGGCGCGGCATTCTCGAACGCGACATCGCCAACGTTGTCGTTTCAATCGACGAAGAAATCGTGTTGTATTGCGGCGGCGGCTATCGTTCGGCGCTCGCGGGCGACAACCTGCAAAAGATGGGTTACACCAACGTACTCTCAATGGCGGGCGGCATTCGCGCGTGGCGCGAAGCGGGTTACGCAGTCGAGAAATAGTGCGAAGTGCGGAGTGCGGAGTGCGGAGTGTAAAGCCAGAGGTGAAAATTATGCCGCGAAAAATTACTTTGATTGGAATGATTTTGTTGATCGCGCTGACGAGCGGTTACACCGAATGTTACAAGCGCGCGGGGCAGGGAAATGCTTTGCCGAAACACATCAAGACGATTGCGATTCCGGCGTTTCAAAATCAGGCGCTGCGTTTCAAGGTCGAGCAGCGTTTTACTTCCGCGTTGGTTGATGAAGTCTTGCGCCGTCAGCGTTCGCTCGAAGTCGTCGCCAATCCCGAAGGCGCAGATGCCGTAGTCAATGGCGTCGTGAAAAACTTTCAAGTACGTCCCGTGTTGCTCGATCAAACCGGACGCGCGCGTTTGTTCGAGATCGTAATTCAACTGAGTCTGACGGTACGCGACCAGACCAAAAACAAGATTCTTTACGACAATCAGAATTACGTTTATCGCGGCGAGTACGAAATCTCGATTGACCCGACGCAGTTCTTTGTCGAAGAAGGCCCCGCAGTTGATCGCGTCGCGCGCGATTTTGCGAAGAGCGTGATGACGACTTTGTTGGAAGGATTCTGACCGCGTGCCCGTATGAAAAAGTCCGCTGGCCCTGACCCGTTAAAATCGCAAGCCGACTTTGACCGCAACCTGAAAGCGGGCAAGTTCGCGCCGTTGTATTTATTCGAAGGCAAAGAGGCTTACCTGCGCGATCAAGCGGTCAAGCAACTGGCTGACGTTGCTGTTGCCGACGAGATGCGTGATTTCAATTACGCGCAGGTGGCTGTGACCGAAGGCGACCTCGGCGAAGCCTTGGCGTTAGCCAATCAGTTCCCGATGATGGCGGAACGGCGCATGGTAGTCGTGACCGGGTTCGAAGCCGTCAACGACGAACGTCAACTCGAACGCCTCAAAGCCTATCTCGCCAAACCCGCTGACCCGACCGTACTCGTTTTTGTTAGCGACGCTCTCGACAACCGTCGCACGATTGCCACGATGTTGCGCAAAGGCTGCACGGTGGTGACGTTCGAGCCGCTGGATGAAAAGACGACGGCGCTTGATTGGATTCGCAATTACGTCCAAACCAATGGCGCGGCGATTGACGCCAGTGGCGCGGCTTATCTCGTCGGCATGGTCGGTACGGACTTGCAGCGCCTCACGACCGAGATCGACAAGCTCATCGCTTACGTGCAAGGCAAAGGCCGAATCACGCCTGCCGAGATTGATGAACTCGTGCGGCATTCGCGCGAACACAGCAACTTTGAGTTGACTGATGCGGTGCTTAACAACCAACGCGAACGCGCGCTGCGGCTGCTGGGACATCTCTTCGATAATCCGGCTGAACCGCCGCAGACGATAGCCATCATGCTGGTCGGTGGATTGGCAAAAACTTTTCGCAATCACCTCATCGCCAAAGACATGATGAAACTTAATCTGCCCAGCGAAGACATCGCCAAGACTGTAGGGCAATCCATTTATGCGGTGAAGTATTTGAACGAACGCGCCCGCAAGCTCGACGGTGAACGTCTGGTCAGAGCCGTTAAACGCATCGCCGAAACCGACATCGCGTTGAAATCTTCGCAGGCGACGCCGCGCCTGCAAATCGAATTGCTGGTGATGGAACTTTGCGCGCCTGAGACCAAACGCACGGTCGTGTTTCGCTGAACAAACAGCATCCACGGACAAAGGAATCCCAGCAGAGGAATAGTGATATTGCTATCCCATCATTGATGATTATTCGATGATCATTCCTTTGCAGAGATTCCTTTGTCCGTGGCTTTTACTTGCCCTGCTTTGTTGCTAGACTGCGCCCGTTTTCGTACTGAATAAGCCCCGTCCTCGTAATTCGCAATCATTTCCCTCGAAGGAGTTAAAGACCCATGAAACGTCATCTATTGGCGGCGGGCCTGTTTGGCTGTCTGGCCGCGAGCGCCGTGTTTGCGCAAACGGCGGCGGCTCCCAAACTGGTCATCGCTGCCACCGAACACAACGTCGGCGAAGTGAAACGCGGCGCACTGGCCACTTACACTTTCGTCCTCAAAAACGAAGGCAACGCCGATCTCGAAATTCGCAACGTCGCGCCGAGTTGAGGATGCTCGGCAACCGACTTCACGCGAGTCGTCCCTCCTGGTCAGGAGGGCAAAATTACCCTTTCAGTTAATACCGGCGGTTACAACGGCGCGATTGTCAAAACGGCGGAAGTTTATACGAACGATCCGAAACGCGAACGCTTTACGCTGGCGTTGAGCATGGCAATCAGCAGCGAAGAAGCCCCTAAAGGTACGCCCGTGGGTTCGCTTTATCTGAATCCGTCGGATCGCTGGCATCAAACGATTCCGCTGAATTTGCCTGCGACAGGCGCATTCACGATTTTCAATAACGCGGCGCAACCCTTACAGATCAAACAGCACCG
>JAYSVR010000346.1:0-16129 GCA_043718445.1 Acidobacteriota bacterium
CTACGACTTCCGCCGCACCGAAATGTGCATCATTCCTTATGGGACGCAGGAAGGCGAAATCAGTTTTTGCGCTTACAACACGGGCATCGGCTGGCGCAACATCATCGAGAACATGCACCAGAACGCGACCGTGGCGAAATGGTACAAAGACAATGGGCGCCATGAGATTTTCGCCAACAACCATAGCGTGAATCTTGATGACCAAGCCCATCACCTGATTATTAACGACGCTGACGCTGCGCGTGGCCGCGAGAAAAAAGCGGTTCCGCAAACGGCGAAAGAAGAGCAGGCCATCATGCGCAAGATGTATATGCAATCCGTGCTGAAAGGCGCGGGCGTCGAACCGCAAAAGCTCGTCCAACTCGGCGGACTGAAAGACGCAAAGACCGAAGGCACGGGCGCAGTTGTCGTTTCGGGCGACTAAGCGCGTTTAGCTGAACTCAAAAAAAGTGAAGGGCTGCCAATATCGCATTGGCAGCCCTTCACTTTTTTGAGCGCAGATGCGGGGAGCCTCAGCGTTTGCGCGGCGAGCCGCAAGGCGAACTATTTTCCTTGGGCTTGTAACATTTCGGCCTCCTCCGACATATGTGAATGGAGGCATTCAAGAGAATCCTCAACCAGTAAATCAAACATAGATCGTAAAGGAGAGAGTATCGTGAAGATGGTTTTCAAATCAGCCAGTCAACGTTTGGCTTTCAGCCTGCTCTTCGCCGTCTTGATATTGGCAGGCTCGTTATCGGCTGGATTGGCGCGCTATTCGGGAAATCTCGTTCCGCAAACGACTGCAAGCCCGGTCAGCGCAGCCAACGATGCGATCAATAAGGCGAATACCAAGTTAAGAATCGCTGAAGATTTGAAGCGCGCGATGCTTACCGCCGCGCGCGAGGTCGAGCGGATGGCTGCGTTTGAAGGGGCGGATTTGGCAGTACTCAGCGATCTGCGAAAGCTGGCGCGCGCGGTGGAGGAAGTTCAAAGGCAAAAGTTCGACACCGCCATAGCTGAAAGCAAGAAGGAGTTAACCGCAGCCAAAAAAGGCTTGACGGACGCCCAAACCAAACTGCAAGGGGCCACGGAACAAACCGACGAGATCAAAGCGGTCACGCAACACGTGGTAAGTGAGATCGGAAAATTCGAAGACAACACTCCCAACCTGGACGAAGCCAAAGGAAAACTGGATGAGGCGCTGGCCCAAACTTATGACAGCGTAAAAGGGTTGGCGGATGAGTCTGACAAGCGTATCGCGCCGCTCAAACGTCATGAGGCGAATGCGAATGGCACTGACCTGCTGGCAGAGGTGCCGCGCAATTTGCCCGCGCTGGTCGAAGCCATGCGGTTCAGCGTGGGTTTGCAAAGCGGATGGAATGCATTATCCGTCGTTTTGAAACCCGTCGTCAGCGCGCACGACGCCAAAGCCGCCCCCGTCACCAAAGCCGTGTCGGATGCGAAAGATTCTGTCGTGGTCGTCGCCGCCAGGCTTGAACCCTGGATGAAAACGCTGGCGGCTTACGCCCTCACGCAAAGCACCGAGACCAAGACGCTGGCTGCTCATTTCAAACAGGAGCCGTTGATTTACGAAAACCAAGCCTTGGCTCAAATCAGAAATGTCACGCAAGTCGTCATTAATCTCGACCGTCTCAGCCAAGTCTGGAAAGCCGCCGCGTCCGAACTGGCCGGAGCGAATCTCAACGGGTACGACGGGGCCAAGACGCTGTTGGCGCAGGAAGAGATGGACAAGGCGGCGCGGCAATTAAGCCTCGCTCTTTCCACTTTGCGGGATAGCCTGGCAGGAGATTGGTCGAGCTTCGTCTCAGAGCGCATCCGGCTTTATTACTTTACCGACATTCCGCGTCTGGTGAAGACGCTAAACGACACGGCTTTTCTGAAAGGCGGCGACGAAACCGCACGCACTCGCGCCGAAGACCAGAATCAACGCTTGCAGCAGGCCGAATCCGATTACCGCGAAGCCGACGCCGAAGTCGCGCGCTACAAACGCCGCGTCCGTGCTATCGAAGCGCAACTCAAAGACGCCGAGAACAAATTGAATTCATCAGAAGGTTTGTTGCTAGCCTCCAAGCGTCGGGTAGAAGAATTAGTGCGGCGTGGGACCGGCCAGGTTTCGGCGGAACAGTTGCAACGTGCGCGCGATGCGCAAACCGATCGGCAACGTGAGCGCGATGCCGTACAGCAACGCCACGAAACATTGACCGACGAACAGAGCGGCTTGCCCGCCAAATTGCGCGAAGCGGAGTCGCGGCTCGAAGAAGCGCAAAAGTCCTTTGAAGACTTGGCGAGCAAGATGCTGCAAACGGCGCAAGCTGAATCGTCGGCCTTCGCTCGCGCCCGTGACAATGCGCCTTATTGGTACGCCGCGCCGCTGGCTACCAGCCCCGACCCGCTCAAACGAATTGAGATCAGTTCCTCCACCAGCGGCGACAACACAATCTTTCTGCGCGGCAGACGCGCCGACCTCGACAAAGCCAAAGAGTACATTGCCGTGTTGGACGAACCTGCGCCGCAAGCGCGCATGACTTTGTGGAAGATCGAACTCAGCAGCGACGCTTCGACAAAAGGCACGCAAAAGTTCAACGAGGCGCTGCAAGAGGTCGAAACCGCGTTGGCAAATACGCGCGCGCAAATCGCCGCTTCGCTGTCGTTGCTGCTCGATTGCATCAACGAAGAAGCCAACCGATTCGCTCAAACAACCACAACCACAACAACAACAAATCCGCGCGATGCCCGCTATCAAATCTATGCTAAGCAAGTGCTGGTCGAGTTGGGCGTCGGGACTCAGACCAATCCCAGATCGTTCGGAATCAAAGACCCTGCCGCCGCAACGACCCTTAATGAAGCTTTGCTGGTACTCTTGTTAAGCAGTTGCGAATCCAGAAAAAAGATTCTGGACCATTTCGAGTCGCGCTTAACTGCCAGACTGAACAGCGTTGCTGTTGCGTGCGAGCAACCCACCACCAAGATCAACTCCTTTGCGCGGCTGCTTCAACTGATGGCGAGAGATGTTTCCGCGACTTGCAGCGCCGGGCAGCAGCAAAACGAATACACCCGCCAGCAGGCAGAGATCGTTTATGCAATTCGCGGCAGAGTCCTGCGCCGTTTGCTGCCGCGTGCTGCCGAGATTCAGGCTTCGGTTGATCAATTCAGGGTTTTCGAGAGTCGGGTAACATTGCTCACCAACGCTGAATCAGTAGCGCGCGATAATCTTGAAGATAGGCTCCTTCCTTTGCTCAACATTCTGTACAACGAATTCAGCATCCTTCCGCAAGATGTTTTGACGGGGAAGATCAAGCTGGCCGCATCTGATGGAGAGGTGTTAGTGATTGAGCGAAATGGCAAGAAACAAAGCTATTCGTTCAAACCTTCCAATGCACGCATTGCTGCCGTTGACGGGATGCTGGATGGGTTCATCAAAGCCTTTGAAGACGATCTGGATCGGCAGTTCATTCAGCCGATGTTGACCTGCCTCAGAGAAACGCTGCGCAAAAAGAAAGGCATCGGCGTCGGCGTAATTCAGCGCACTTCGGTGTTGGCTACTAATCGTCTGGTGGCGCGGGTGGATCCGCGCGCTTCCGCTGAACTTAGTTTGGGGGAAGAGCAAAATATCCTTCAGGCGTTACAGCAAATCGCTCAACTCTCGCTGGCGGCGCAGACGGGCAATGCGCTCGGCATACTCGGT
The DNA here is from genome assembly GCA_043718445.1 of Acidobacteriota bacterium. Classification (GTDB taxonomy): domain Bacteria; phylum Acidobacteriota; class Blastocatellia; order RBC074; family RBC074; genus JACPYM01. Next base: position 3,689 of record JAYSVR010000346.1, read on the forward strand.
GCGTTTCAAGCGCAGAGCGGCGAGGAGCGACCGCCGGAAATATACGGCATCAGCACGGGCAATGCTTTTCAGGTGACGCCTATCTTTGATCCGACCGGGCAAGCCTTGCGCTTCCGTTTCGATTTCGTCGGAGCAACGCGCGTGCGGGAACCGGATGACACGCGCAATCCGCGTCTGGCGCGCATCGAACGCCATACGGTCAATACGGAAGTTCAACTCGGCAATCTGGAAATCCGTGAAGTGTCGCGCTTCGAGGCTAACGCTCGGCTGGGATTGCCGACCCGGTACTGGGGCGGCTTGCCGATCCTCAAAGACATTCCGGGAGTGCGACCCGTTCCCTTTATCGGCTGGTTTATCCGGCGCGGCGGCAAGGCCGCTGTCACCCAGCAGAGTTTGATTTTTGCGCAAACGACTATGTCGCCGACCATCGGCGACATCCTCGAATTGCTCGATAGCTCGATTTTGCCCGACAACAAAAATTGACAACAAGAACTAACGAGGAGGTATTGGCAATGAACGGTAGCGGATACATTTATTTCTGGCGCATACAGGACGGCAATGGACGGATACGCGTTTGTCAGGGGGCTTTTGCCGGTCTCAATGTCCCTTTTGCATTGGCGGATTGCGACGCCGCGCTCCAGACGGAGTTGTCGCAAAAAAACATCAATCAACCCAGGCAGTGTCCGCCGCCGAGCAATGCCTTGTTGGTCAATTGCGACCTCGTCATACGCGAAGGCGTACTCGTCGCTGTGAACGTATCGAAGTCGAGTTAATCCGGCTGGTGGTATACGGCATTTTGAGGAGGTTCTTATGAGCGATCTAGGTCCGGGCGAGAAACCGGTAAACATCACCGGCATTATCTCAATGGTAGCTTATCTTGTTTTACTCTTTTGCTTTTTGACCTACGTGATGGTCAAAGTCTGGCCGCATTGTCAGCCGGATGGGAGCGCCGCCTCTGCGCAGCCAACGCCGCCTCTCAGCCCTGCGGCCACTGGGCAGCCAGCCGCTGCCGTCCAACCGCAACCGCCGCTAAGGCTTCGATGTCCCGAACCGGCGGAGGTGACCTTTCTCTGGTGGGGGCCGACGTGGATTTGGTGGGAAGTCCGGTTACTCTTGATCGTCATTTTATCCGGCGCCCTTGGTAGCCTGGTGCATACGCTGCGTTCGATTTATTGGTATGTCGGCAATAAGTCGTTGAAGTGGAGTTGGCTGTCAATGTATGTCCTGCTGCCATTTTGCGGGGCGGCATTAGCACTGGTTTTCTATTTCGTTGTCCGTGGAGGTTTTTTTGTTCCGCAGGGCCAAGCCGTGGCAGCTAACCCATTTGGGTTTGCCGCCATTTCTGCGCTGATCGGGATGTTCAGCCAACAAGCTGTACTAAAGCTCAAGGAAGTCGCAGAAACCTTGCTAACCAAGCCTAAGCCCGGAGACGATCCCAAACCCCAAGGCTCGACACCTGCGAATCCCCCGCCTCCAGAAACGCCGCCGGTGGTTGCGTTGAAACTGGAATCGGTGACGCCGAATGTAGGAGTTCAGGCGGGTGGTGAGACCGTCGAAATCGTCGGGGCGGGATTTGGCCCCGGCGTGGTCGTCACCTTCGGCACGGAAGCGGCAACGGTCTCGACGGTTGAGGCAGCGAAGCTCACCGTGACGACTCCCGCGCATGCCGCCGCGACGGTGGATGTAGCGATCACCAAAGCGGATAAAACGGAAGCCAAACTCGCCCACGGATTCACCTTTTCCTAACCAATGAAAAAGTCCTGTATGTCGTAATCACGACATACAGGACTTTTTTGTGCGAAGGCGAATTGTATGGCTAGTGCTTGTCGGCTTCCATCACCACGCTCTCACCAAGTTTGGGGCCGCGCGCCGGATTCTCGATGCGACACTCAAGGCAGGTCGAAGCGGTCAAGGGTCATCACCTTGGCCCAAGCCTTCACAAAGTCCTGCACGAACTTCGCTTTGCTGTCGGCCTCAGCATAGAACTCTGCCAAGGCACGCAACTCAGAGTTCGATCCGAACGCCAAGTCAACTGGGGTCGCCGTCCACTTGACCTTGCCGGTCGCGCGATCAACGCCTTCATAAAGGCCTTCGGCTGATTTGTTCCACTTGGTGGACATATCAAGCAGGTTGACGAAAAAGTCATTGCTCAACGTGCCGGGTTTATCAGTGAAGACTCCGTGTTTCGCTTGTCCAGCGTTGGCATTCAGGGTGCGCAAGCCGCCCACCAGAACGGTCATTTCAGGAACAGAAAGCGTCAGCAGGTTCGCCCGATCAATCAGCAGTTCAGCCGGTGACAGACGCTGGCCTGGGCGGAAGTAGTTGCGGAAACCATCTGCCGTCGGTTCGAGCGGAGTGAAAGACATCACGTCGGTTTGCGCTTCTGTTGCGTCCACGCGCCCTGCCGTGAAGGGCACGACCACCGTTTGGCCCGCAGCCTTCGCGGCTTGCTCAATGGCGGCACTGCCGCCCAACACGATCAGATCGGCCAGCGACACTTTCTTGGCGCCGCTGTTGAAGCCTTTCTGGATTTCTTCCAGTCGCCCAATCACCTTGGACAGTTCCGTCGGATGGTTGACCTCCCAATCCTTTTGCGGAGCGAGGCGAACGCGCGCTCCGTTTGCGCCACCGCGCATATCAGTGCTGCGGAACGTTGCCGCCGAAGCCCAAGCTGTTCTGACCAATTCAGGAACAGTCAAACCAGAAGCGAGAATCTTGGCTTTCAACGACGCAATATCTTTCGCGTCAATCGGCTTGTAGCTGACGCGGGGAAGCGGATCTTGCCAAATCAAATCTTCTTTCGGAGCTTCCGCGCCGACGTAGCGCGAACGCGGGCCTAAGTCGCGATGCGTCAGCTTGAACCACGCTTTGGCAAACGCGAGCCTAAATTCCTCAGGGTTATCCACGAAGCGCTTGGAAATCTTCCCATAGCTCGGATCGAACCGCAGTGCGAGGTCGGTCGTGAACATGATCGGCGCATGCTTCTTAGCAGAATCGTGTGCGTCCGGCACGCTGTTCGCGGCCTTACCATTCGCCGGAATCCATTGGGTTGCTCCGGCGGGGCTCTTGGTTTTTACCCATTCATGGGCAAACAGGTTGGTGAGATATTCCGAAGTCCAGGCCGTCGGCTTGGATGTCCATGCGCCTTCGAGACCGCTGGTAACAGTGTCACCCGCATTGCCTTTGCCGCACTTGTTATTCCAGCCGAAGCCTTGATGCTCAGCACTTTCGGCGGCAGGCTCTGGGCCGGTACATTTGCCCGGACTGTGAGCGCCATGCGCTTTGCCGAAGGTGTGGCCACCGGCGATGAGCGCAACTGTTTCTTCGTCGTTCATCGCCATGCGACCAAAGGTTTCACGAATGTCTTTCGCGGCTGCCAGCGGATCAGGGTTGCCGTTCGGGCCTTCGGGGTTCACATAGATCAAGCCCATCTGCACGGCTGCCAGCGGATTCGCCAGATTGCGGTTTCCGCTGTAACGCTCATCAGCCAGCCATTTTTTCTCAGGCCCCCAGAAGACCAAATCTGGTGCCCAGTCGTCAGCGCGTCCACCGGCAAAGCCGTAAGTCTTAAAGCCCATTGATTCCAGCGAGACATTGCCAGCTAACACCATCAGGTCGGCCCAAGAGAGCTTCTGACCGTATTTTTGTTTGACCGGCCAGAGCAGGCGCCGCGCCTTGTCGAGGTTGCCGTTATCCGGCCAACTATTGAGCGGCTCGAATCGCTGTTGACCGCCGCCCGCGCCGCCGCGCCCGTCAGCCACACGGTACGTGCCTGCGCTGTGCCAGGCCATGCGGATGAAGAACGGTCCGTAGTTTCCGTAATCAGCAGGCCACCAGGGCTGCGATGTCGTCAGAACTTTTTTGATGTCCAGCTTGACGGCATTGAGATCGAGTTTGGCAAACTCCTTGGCGTAATCGAACTTTTCTCCCATCGGATTAGATTTGGCATCTTGCTGCCGCAGCGGGGTGAGATCGAGTTGGTCAGGCCACCAGGATTGGTTGCTTTGAGCATTCACTTCCTGCGTTGACCCCAACGATAGCGCAGCGACCGCAACAACGGCGAGCAACGTCATCAGCTTCTTTTGGTTCATTGATTTCTCCTTGATCGAACGGAAGACCCGTTCAGTGTTATGGGCGGCAACGCAGACTCTCTCGGTGTTTGATCAGCCGCTATTGCAATTTAACGATCTTCTTGATGGTTATTTGAGTGGTGAATCGGTGACTTCGGCTCACGCGATAAAACTGTTTTAAGTAGAACTAAACTGTAGTTAGACGAAATCTAATTACAGTTTAGTTCTAAACTGTGAACCTTCTCCCGTCAACCGCAATGTGCAAAAAAAGAGCGACACCGGTGAAGTTATTTTTGAGAGTGCCTGTCGAAGGCCCGATGAGGGAGGAATTTGGCTGTGAGGAGGCCAAGGCGGAAGCCTGTGATAGTGCTTCCGCCTTGGTGAAACATTGGTGGATGCGTGCGTGGGTTACCAGCGTACGCGCACGCTGAACGAGCCGCGATTGTCTTTGAAGTAATCGTCGTTGATGCCGATCAGCAAACGACCGTATTCATTCTGTTCGGTCGTGCCGCCGCCCTGACGACCGACATAAAGAATGTTCGAGTCGCCGCCGTTGCGTAAGCGAATCTTGGCGATGAGTGCGCCTACGCCGCGCTCTTGCACGGGGTAACGCGACGTGCTGACTTGCGCACGCATTTCACCGTCAGGCCCGACGCTGCCGAAATTCGCGCCGATGCCAATCGTACCTTCACCAATGATCTCAAACGTCATATTGGGCTGTACGTCAATGCCGGTGTCGGTCCAGGGCTGTGTGCCTGACACGGTGATCGTGCGTTCCTGACCAGTGGTCGTGCCGCCGGTGTTGCCACCGCCGGTGTTCGGAACGCCGACATTGCCAGTGTTCGGATCAACCTGGACGCGCACTTTGAAAGTGCCGCGCGCGTTGCGGGTTTCGCCGTGATTGACAGTGAAATAGAGCATGCCATCGCGGTCGGCGATGAATTCTTTCGAGCGTCCGACGACAATCGAAGGCGCGTTGGCATCTTGCCCGATGCCTGCCAACAACACGCCGTCCATCTCGTTGGGTTCGGGGGCGTATTGATCGGCGCGCGTGCGCAAGCCTTCGGGGCCGGTGGTCGTGCGGCCTTCGAGCGCGACGCTGCCCGAAGCGTCTACGCGAATGCGCTGACCGTTGCGCACCGTGATGTTCGAGCGAATCCACTGGTCATCGAGCCGCACATCGAATTCAGGATGGTTCGTCCAACCAGCGTTGCCGCTGCCCGTGTTGCCATTGCGTGGAGGACGAGTTGGAGTGCCGCCCGTGTTTCCGTTGCCGCGATAAGGGTCTAATTCCAGTTTGTTGACTTGTTGCGGCGTCCACTCGCCGCGGCTGCCGTTGTCGAGTTGGAAGATGAACTTGCCGTTCTCAAAACCGACGAACGTACCTTTAATGACGCTGCCGTTTTTCAGGTAAAGCGTGTCATTTGCCAGCGCCGCGCTCGCCATCAATACCATCAAAAAAATTGTAGCCAGTGTTTTACGCATAACTTTATCTCTCTCTCCGCTTTCTCTCAGAAGCTAAGAACGCAACAGCGCCGCGTTCGTGAATTGGGTCGAATGAGTCAAATGAATCGAATGGTTCGTGGGGTGAAACGCGGGCAGTATACAAGACCGAGTTCTAAGTCGGAAAGGCTGGCGAGGCTTAAAGCAAGATACAGAAGATTCGTAATAAAGGACGCCTCCTTTTGCGTTGGTCATCTAGCGTTTGCTTCGATGAATGGTCATCTTTAGAATCAGCCCGTTTTCAAGTAGTCCACATCCGTTCCCTTACGATCAAACAAGGAGTCCTGAAATGATAAGCATCGGTGTAATCATCCGGCGTTTCGTGTGTCTTTTGTCTCTAAGTTTATGTGGTTGGCATTCAGCGTTGGCGCAAACGCCCGCTGCCAAACCGACGACGCCCGCTGCCGCGCCGATACTTTCACCCAGCGGACAAATGCTGCCCAGCGGACAACTGTTAGATGAAGATTTCGCTACGTCAGTCAAAGCGTGGACGACGCGGCCTGAGTTTTTGTCTCCGCTCACCGATCACTTGCCCAAAGTCGCGGGCGTACCTTCACCAAAAGACGTGTTGGGTTATCACATCGGACAGCCGAAGAAGCTTACCGCTACGACCGAAATTTATAAGTACTATCGTGCGCTGGCGGCTGCTTCGCCGCGCGTCAAGGTTATCGAAATCGGCAAGACCGACGAAGGCCGCGAGTGCTTAGTGATTTTTGTCAGCTCGCAGGAAAACCTCGCCAACCTCGAATCGTACCGCCAGTCGCTCGGACAACTCGCCGACCCGCGCAACCTGACCGAAGCGCAAGCCAAAGATGTGATCGCCAAAACCAAACCGATCTATCACCTGTCGGGCGGCTTGCACAGCGGCGAAACCGGTCCGCCTGAAATGTTGATGGAACTCGCCTATCGCCTGGCGGTCGAAGACGCACCGATTATCAACGCCATTCGTGACAATGTGGTTGTGAGCATTACGCCCGCCGCCGAACCCGACGGACGCGACCGTTACGTTGATTGGTACTATCGCCACAAGATTGACGAAGAAGGCGAGAACGATTCGCGCGGCGGTCCGCCCTATTGGGGCAAGTACATCTTTCACGACAACAACCGCGACATTAACTATTCGCAAGTGACGATGCGCAATCTGTTGAACTGGTACTTGCAATGGCATCCGCCGATCATGCACGACCTGCACGAATCGGTTCCTTTCCTTTACACCTTCAGCGGACAAGCGCCGCAACAGCCCGGACTCGACCCGATTTCTTATGGAGAGATGCCGTGGTTCGCCAACTTTGAAATGGCGCAAATGATTAAGTACGGCATGCCCGGCGTGTGGACGCATGCCTTCGTAGATATGTGGTCGCCCGGCTATCTCGCCTTTATGTCGTCTAATCACAACGGCCTCGTGCGAATGTATGAAACTTTTGGCAATGGCGGCGCGAACACGATGAAACGTCGTGTTGCTCCGCCTGAAAGCGCGGGGCAGACTTCGCGCGAATGGTATCGTCCGCTGCCGCCTTACAAAGAAGTCGAATGGTCAATGCGCAACAACACGAATTACATGCAAACCGGCGTGCTGACGGCGCTGCAACTGACCAGTGAGTTTCCCAAAATCGTTCTCGAAAACTTTTACCAGAAGAGCCGCAATTCGATTGAGTCCGGCAAGAAAGAAGCGCCGCACGGGTTCGTGATTCCTGCCGGACAAAGTGACATGACGCGCGTCGTTATGCTGGTGAACATGTTGCGCACGCAAGGCATCGAAGTCGGTAAGGCGACGGCAGAAATCAAACTCAAAGACGGCACGTTTCCCGCCGGATCGTTTGTCATCAAGCGGGATCAGCCATACGGACGGCTGGCGAAAATCCTGCTCGAAAAACAAAACTTCCCTGACCCCAGCTTGCGCACTTATGACGACACAGGTTGGACGATGGGCTTGATGCATCAGGCGGCGGTCAAAGAAATTACTGACCCCGCCGTGCTGGCCGTCGTCGCACCGTTGGTAGACAAAGCCGAACTCAAAGGCAGCATCACGGGCACTGCGCTCGCGGGCTACGCGATTGCACACAATGGTTCGAACAACCTGACGACGTTGCGCTATCGCTTGCGCGAGCTGAAGGTGCAAGCCGCCGAACAGTCTTTCACTTCAGGTGCGACGACGTTTCCTGCTGGTACGTTTGTGCTTGCCGCCAGCGGCGACGATGCGGCAAAGAAGCTGAAAGCCACCGTCGAAGAGCTAGGCTTGAATGCGGTCGCGTTGCCTACGTTGCCGACGGTGCCGCTGCACGACGTAGACCTGCCGCGCCTCGCCGTCTTCACGACCTGGGGCAATACGCAGGAAGTCGGCTGGGTGCGCCACGCGCTCGATCAATTCGAAGTGCGCTACGATTTGATTTATAAAGAGCGGATTAAGCAGGGCAATCTGCGCGCGGCTTACGACGTGATTTTGATTCCGAATCAAGGACGCAGCGGCAAAGGATTGGTCTTTGACATCGCGCCCAAAGCGAAGCCGCTGGCTTATACGAAATCAGACCAGTTCAAATCGCACGGCGTTTACGGCGAGTCAGAAGACATCACGGGCGGCATGGGCTTAGGCGGCGCGGCGGAGTTACACAAGTTTGCCGAAGCAGGCGGCGTATTGATTACCTTAGGGCAAGCCAGCTTCTTTCCGCCTGAATTCGGCCTGACGCGCGAGATTGAAGCAGGCCGTACGTCAACACAGTTTTACGCGCCCGGCCCGGTTATCGAAGCCGAGATTTTGCAAACGTCACATCCGATTTTTTATGGCTATGCGGGGAAAACGATTCCGGTGCGTTACGGTAATGGCCCGCTGCTGGCCGTACCTGAAAAAGACCGCGCGAAACAGGTCTTGATGCGTTACCCCGGCGGCGATAAATCTGTCTTGAGCGGCCTGATGCGCGGCGCTGCCGAAATCACCAATCGCCCCGCCATCGTTGACATATCGGTGGGCACCGGACGTGTAGTTTTGTTCGCGGGCAATCCCTGTTACCGCTGGCAGAATCACGGCGAATTCGGAATGTTGTTCAACGCGCTGTTGCATTTCAATGATGTAAAAGCCGGTGACAAATAGCGGAGTAAGGAAATAATCACTAGCCACTAATTGCGAAATCCTGTTATGCTCCAGTTCCAAATTTTGAAAGAGGTTCTTTTCGGATATACATGCAAACGCCACCCTTACTTTCGATTCTGATGCCCGTTTACAACGAGGCGAAAACTATTCACGAAATCATTCAGCGCGTAATGGCCGCCCAAATCGGCGATGTCAAAAAAGAACTCGTGATTGTTGACGATTTCTCACAAGACGGTACACGCGACATATTAAAAAAACTGGCAGATGAAGGAAAATATAAAATTTATTTTCACAGCCAGAATATGGGCAAAGGCGCGGCTTTACGCACGGCGCTGACTTACGCTTCCGGCGATATTATTATTATTCAGGACGCCGATCTTGAATACGATCCGAATGAGTATGCCGAGTTACTTGTGCCGGTGCTGGAAGGCAAAGCTGATGTGGTTTACGGCTCGCGTCTATCTGGCGGCAAGACGGTACGCGCCTTTAATTATTTTCATTATCTCGGCAATAAGTTCCTGACCTTTCTGACCAACGTGCTTTACAACACGATCCTGACGGACATGGAAACGTGTTACAAAGTCTTTCGCGCCGATGTCATCAAGAATATCCAGATCAAATCGAACCGCTTCGATTTCGAGCCGGAAATCACCGCCAAAATCCTCAAGCGCAAATACAAACTTTACGAAATGCCGATTTCCTATTCAGGCCGCGATTTCAACGAAGGCAAAAAGATTTCGTGGAAAGATGGATTCGCCGCCGTGTGGGCGCTGGTGAAATATCGTTTCGTAGATTGAGTTAGTCTGAAGCATCTCCAATGACTGACATTCCAGCAGACAATCCTGCCTTACGCGCCGAACTTGATTCCGTCATTGACGAACAACGCGACGCTTTTTATGCCAGCGGTTGGTGGCACAGCATTGACCTCGGTGCGGGACGAGTTACGCCCGGCGTACATCAACTGGCCGAGTTACAACGCAATTATCGTGAATTTTTTCTGCCGGAAGATTTAACCGGAAAGCGCTTGCTCGACCTCGGCTGTTGGGACGGATTTTATACCTTTGAAGCCGAACGCCACGGCGCGCAAGTTACTTCGGTAGATGTATGGCGTCCGCCAACTTATTTTCAGGCTCACGCGGCGCTGTCATCGCAAGCCGTCTTTCACGAAAAAAGCGTTTATGAGTTGCAGCGCAATGAGTTAGGTGGATTCGACATCGTGTTATTTCTCGGTGTGCTGTATCACCTGAAACATCCGTTGCTCGCGCTCGAACGCGTGTGCGAAATGACGAATGATTTCGCCGTGATCGAAACCCACGCGGTAGATAATCTTTACGATGTTGCGCGTCCGGTGATGGAATTTTATGAAGTGGATCAACTCGGTGGGCAATACGATAACTGGTGGGGGCCTAACAGCGAGTGCGTAATGCAAATGGCACGGGCGGCGGGTTTTGTCCGCACTGAAGCCTTACGGCTTGACCCTACCCGCGCGGTCGTCAAAGCCTATCGCCGTTGGTTGCCGTGGGAGAATCTGGAAGCGACTCCCTCTTTGTGCATCCGCCGCGTGATCAACGCTTGCACCGATGACGACCGTTTTCCGCGTCGTGGTCGCCACGCTTATTTGGCTTTGATGGTTGAAGGCTTGGCTGCTGACGCGCTGCGTGAATCGCTACAATTCGAGATCGGAGGGTTTGGCAGTTCGGCGGTTTATCTCGGCCCTTCCAAGTTCGCCGAAGATACCGGCGCTTTACAGGTCACGGTTCCGATACCGCTTGGCTTACGAGTAGGTTCAACTACAGTGTTGATGAGTTACGAACATCGGCGTGCAGCAGCTTGGGAATTGAATTTATGTGAGGGTAGCGATTGGTGATGAATGGAGTTATTTAGGAGGCTGCCGCGTAACTTTGGCCTTGCCGGCTTCGAGTAATTCGACGGTATAGTTAATTTTTGCCGCCTGACCGTCTTTCGGATTTATGCCAGTCAGCGCAAATTGGCCGCGCGAACCTTCCATTTTGAGAATGACGGGAAATTGCCCTAACACATCTTCGCGGAAGGCCGTGCCATATTCGCGTCGCTTAGGGTCATAGGCCAATATCTTAACGCGATCAAAATCGCCCCGTTCATCAGCGTCATATGAGTTTTTTTCTATTACGAGATAACTATCGTGCGACTGGTTAGTGTCATCAGTAACTGATCCGATTTTTTGCCAGCCGGTGATGCGGCGACCTGTAGAAAGAAAGAACGTAATTTCGCCTGGCACTTCCAACTCAACCGAGCCGCCGTAAATCCACCCCGCCGGAACAATCGAATAATTCGGCAAGCGTACCTTGAACCATTCGTCATATTTGGGGCCGCTGGGCGTGGCCGAGGCCGTTGGGTTTCCCTGAGCCGTAGCCGGTTTAGCCACCGCTTCGAGTTTTTCCGGTCGCTGGCGGCGTTCACGGGCGACGATCTCAAGCGTAGTGCCAGCGGGCAAGGGAAAGGCTACGTTGTCGTCGTTGGTGCGATCTGGCGTAAGGCGTAACTTAAGCGTGGCTTTTGATCTTCCCACTGCTTGCGTAGGAATTTCCCGTAGCTCTTCAGCGATCTTGCTCGAAGCGTTCACAATTTCCTGTTTTACAAGATAGCGCGTTTCTATCCAGCCAGAGGCACCGCCCGGCCCACTGACATTGGCCCACGTTGTGTTACCTTCGCTTTTGCGCTCGATAATGGAGACTTGATCTCCGCTTTTGACTTCGCCCACATTGCGCGCCGCTTCGGCGGTTGAAGAACGTAAGCGCATCTTTTCAGGGGCTACATAAGCCGTATCATTGCTCAAGGCATTTTTGGCGGACGAACATCCGCTGAACGCTGCTGCCAACAGGCTCAATACGAGCGTTATTCGGTAAGTGGTTAGGCCAGGCAAATGGATTTTCATACTGTTAAAAATTATGTAGCGTGGTGCGGAAAGTGAACGCAGTTTACCCACGGCTACTGCTTCTGGCAACAGATTGCAGGCCAATACAATCAGGAGGACTGTCGTTTTATGTTATGGGTACAGAGAAAAATAAGGCTACGTGAGTGTACCCGTGGATTTCACGTCATTACTGGAGAAGTACTGGCAAGGCTGCCTGAACTTGAGCAGTTAGACGTCGGGTTTCTTCATCTGTTTTTACAGCATACCTCGGCATCTTTGACCATTAATGAAAATGTCAGCCCGGACGTCCGCGATGATTTGGAAGCCCACTTAAACGAATTAGTGCCTGAAGAGGCTCCTTACTACCAACATACAATTGAAGGAGCGGACGATATGCCTGCTCATATCAAAACCTCAATGCTGGGCTGCGAGCTTCAGGTTCCGGTTGGGCAAGGGCTGCTGCTGCTCGGTACTTGGCAAGGTATTTATTTGGGAGAGCATAGGGAGCAAGGCGGGGAACGACATCTAATCGCTACGTTATGGGGAGTTACAAAGAAAAAAGCCTGACGAAAAAAAATCGTCAGGCTTGAGCTATAAAGCGGTGGATACCGCTCAGGTTACTCCTAACAATGATCACACTCACTTACGATAATGTATAAGTGCGTATTAAAAATTTGGTGTGATCTGATTTTCTAAAAACTTAAGAATCTGCTGGGGTTGTTGACACAACCCCAGCAGATTGAAAAGCAGTCAGTCCAACCAACCTTAGCAGGTGGGCGGGAAGACCGGAATCGTGTAGGTGTTGGAAGCAGACAACGTCAGCTTATGCATGTTGCGACCACCGTTGAAAGCACCCGGTTGCGACGTAGCATTCGCGTTGAAGTTGATCG
>JAYSVR010000347.1:0-4866 GCA_043718445.1 Acidobacteriota bacterium
GATGAAGGAATACATCTTTGGCGAACGCAATGGCATTTACATTATTGACCTGCAAAAAACGCAGCGCATGTTCAAAGAGGCGATGAAATTCGTCACTACGTTGACCGGCGAGGGCACGAACAAAACCGTCCTGTTTGTCGGCACGAAACGTCAGGCACAGGACGCGATCAAAGAAGAAGCGTTGCGTTGCAATCAGTTTTACATCAACCAACGCTGGCTCGGCGGCTTGTTGACGAACTTCCAGACAATTCAAAAGTCCATCAAACGCTACAAAGAAATCGAAGCGATGCAGGCCGACGGACGCATCGAGGCTTACGGCAAAAAAGAACGTCTTGAGATCGAACGCGAACGGCTGGCGCTAGAAAAGAACTTCTCTGGCATCCGCGATATGAAACGGCTGCCTGACATCATTTTCATCATTGACACGAACAAAGAAGAAATCGCTGTCAAAGAAGCCAATCGCTTGAGCATTCCGGTCGTAGCCATTGTAGATACGAACTGCGCGCCTGACGGGGTGGATTACATCATCCCCGGCAACGACGATGCGTTGCGCGCCGTGCGTTTGTTCTCCGCTCGCATTGCCGATGCCATTCTCGAAGGCAATCAACTCGCTCAACAAAAAGAAGCCGAGGAAGTGTTGCTCAACGCTGAACGTGCGAAAGAAGCTGGCGTCACTGTCGAATATCGCCCGCAACGTGATCGGGGCGAACGCGGCGAGCGTCGTGACCGTGGCAATGATCGCGGCGGACGCGGCAACGACCGTGGTGGTGGCGGTGGCAATGATCGCGGCGGACGCGGCGGACGCGGCGGACGTGGTGGTGGCGGCGGAATGCGTCAGGGTGGCGGTCAAAACGCACCGGCAAGCACGCCAGTGGTGCCTTCTGCTGTTGCTCCGGCGATTGCGGCTCCGGCGATTGCGGCCCCGGTCGAAGCGCCAGTTGTCCCATTGGTCATGACCGCACCTGAACCGATAGCGGCTCCCGTCCTTGAAATTGTGGTGACGGCTCCGGTCGAAGCTCCGGCCCCAGTTGTCGAAGCTCCGATGGCGATGGCGGCTGAAGCAGCGGCGAGTGCGGCAGAATCTGCCTGAGTCGTTCAACTTACGATTCAGTAAAAGCGCGAAACAAATCCTGACGGCGCAGTCTTGCGAATCGCGCAATGGCTGCGCCGTTTTTGCGAACGAACTTAAAAGTTAATAGGGAATTTATTATGTCAAATATTACTCCAGCAATGGTGAAGAGCCTGCGCGAAAAGACCGGCGCGGGCATGATGGAATGCAAAAAGGCGCTCACCGAAACCAACGGCAACGAAGATCAAGCGATTGAAGCACTGCGCAAAGCAGGGCTTGCCAGCGCCAAAAAACGCGAAGGCCGCATCGCCGCTGAAGGTGTCGTCGGTTCTTACATTCACATGGGAGGCAAGGTCGGCGTACTCGTCGAAGTGAACTGCGAGACCGATTTCGTGGCGCGATCAGAAGACTTCACGCAATTCGTCAAAGACGTAGCGATGCACATCTGCGCGTCTGAACCGCAATACGTGGTGAAAGAGGAAGTTCCGGCGGAACTGGTCGAAAAAGAACGCCGCATTGCTTTGGAAACCGCCCAAGCCGATCCGAAAAACGCGAACAAGCCCGACAACATTCTTGAAAAGATGGTCGAAGGCCGCCTGTCGAAATTCTTTACCGATACAGTGTTGCTTGAACAACCCTTCGTCAAAGATCAAACGGTGACGATCAGCCAGTTGATTGCGCAAGTGACGGCCAAGACCGGCGAAAAGGTTTCGGTGCGCCGCTTCACGCGCTACAAGATGGGCGAAGGCTTAGAGAAACGTCAGGAAGATTTCGCCGCCGAAGTCGCGGCAGCCGTATCGCAATAAGCAACGCAACAATCGGGGAGTGATTCATCACTCCCCTTTTTTCTTACTTCTTTCGACCAACTCTACTTCGACAAAAAACTGTGGCAGAAAACCGAACCAAACCGCTTTACCATCGCGTGCTGCTCAAACTGAGCGGCGAAGCCCTGATGGGCGATGCGCCTTACGGCATTGATCCCAAAGTCGTATTGCGCGTCGCGCAGGAAATCAAAGAGGTCAAAGACCTGGGCATTGAGCTCGCGCTCGTCGTCGGCGGCGGCAACATCTTTCGTGGCATCAAGGCCAGTGCTTCGGGCATGGATCGCGCTTCGGCTGATTACATGGGAATGCTGGCAACGGTGATGAATGCCGTCGCGTTGCAAGATGCGCTCGAAAAACAAGGCGCTTATACGCGGGTGATGTCGGCTATCGAAATGCGTGAAGTGGCCGAGCCGTTCATTCGCCGCCGTGCCATTCGCCATCTCGAAAAAGGCCGCATCGTGATCTTTGCCGCCGGCATCGGCAAACCGTTTTTCACGACCGACACGGCAGCCGCCATGCGCGCCCTCGAAGTGCAGGCCAATGTGTTGATGAAAGCGACCGGCGTCAGCGGCATTTACACCGCTGACCCGCGCAAGGATGCCAACGCGGTCAAGATTAACGAATTGACCCATTCCCGCGTACTGCAAGAGGAACTTGCGGTAATGGACGCTTCTGCTATTGCGCTTTGCCGAGATAACAAGCTGCCGATTCTGGTCTTCAACATGAACGAACCCGGCAACATCGAACGCGCCGTACTCGGCGACATGAGCATCGGTTCACTGGTAAGAACCGAATAAAACTTACGTGGAGAATAACGCTATGACTAAAGAGATCAGCAACGAAACCAAATCGCGTATGGAAAAAGTCCTTGAGGACTTTCGCCATAAACTGTCCACCATTCGCACAGGCCGCGCTTCGACCAACATTCTCGACAACATCACGGTCGAGGCTTACGGTTCAGAAATGGCGCTCAACCAGGTCGGTACACTCAACGCGCCGGATGCGAGCATGCTGACAATTCAGCCCTTCGATCCTTCGCTGATAAATACGATTGAGAAAGCAATTCGCAATTCCGATCTGGGCTTGAACCCCGGCAACGACGGCAAAATCATTCGCGTTCCGATTCCGGCTTTGACTGAAGAGCGCCGTAAGAGCTTCGCTAAACAGATCGGCGAAATGGCGGAAGATCATAAAACCGCCGTACGCAACATGCGCCGCGATGCCAACGACAAGTTGAAAAAAGCCCTGAAAGACAAAGCCGTGTCAGAGGACGAAGAAAAAACGGGACTCGACGATATACAAAAACTGACCGATCAGTTCGTCGGCAAGATTACCGAACTGGCGAAACACAAAGAGGACGAAATCCTCAAGGTGTGAGCGCCTGCTTAACCGCGAGTAAGCCAAGCCGTCGCAGGCAAAACTTGCGACGGCTTTTCTTTATGGCGGTCGGGCTGGACAGGCTCAGAAACGGTAAGCTAGTCTTGCCGCACTGTCAGTGCTGAGACCGCGTAGCGCACTGGCTTCCATTTCACGACATATCGTTATGACGGCTGAGAGCAGGCTTACATTCTCTTTCTTTTTGCTAGTAACACTGGCGACAGCGAGTTACACACAATCGCCGCGTTCATTCGAGGCCGAACGACAGAAAGCCGTCACCAAACAACAATTCACGCAAAACTTTCGCAACCTGCAAGTTACCAGCCAAGCTATGTTGCGCGAACACGAAGCAGGCGCGCTCACTAACAAACAACTTAACAAGACTGCGCGTTCGATCAACAAAAGCGCCAAAACTTTGCGCAACTTGATGGCGTTGGGAAATCTGGCTGAATCGGCAGAACCTTACGAAAAGCTGATTGATACGGCAGATAAATTCGACGCAGCCATTCGCCGCCTGTCAAAACTCATTTACGATTTTGCTCACAGCCCCGTACACCAAAACAGCAAGGTCTTCGATACCAGAGCCGCTGCCAAAACCCAGTCGCAACTGCTCACCATTATCGAATTATCAAAAGCCATTGAGTCGCTGGCCCGCAATTACGCCCCTGTGGCTACCCCCTAATCGTTTAGGCCAGACCACTAAGCCAACGCTTCCGTGAAATAATACTCGAATCCTATTTTATGCTTGACCGAATAATATATTGGGACTATATTGCCCTTGTTGGTCAGGTTTTCTCCTACAGAGACTAAGGAAAAAACGCAGTTCTACCGGCAACCCCATTTCAGTATCGTTTTCGTAAACAAAAATTAGTTAGCTCCCGATAGGTTTTCGCGTGTCGGGCAATGGTGATTGGTGAAGGCTTGGTGTTTAGGTTATTGCCTTCGGCTGAATTTCATCGGGATATTTCCCGTTGTTTATAACTTAGCCGCAAGATGAAGGTAACGCGCTCTAGTTAAGCCTGCCTGTGTGTTTCAGGCAGTGTGCCGCATAACTTAAAGCCACCATTTCAGTTACTACTACCATACAATTAAAAGATATTCGAGCTTCACATCGTCCGTGTTAGTAGGGGATGCCTAACACCGAAGGATGGAAGGACTGAGGCAGGCGTAATCACGGACATCTGCCTCAGTCAGCGGAATTTATACGAGCTTTCCGTTGTCCGCGTCAGTAGGGGATGCCTGACGCCGAATGACGGAAGACCTGGGGCAACCGTAATCACGGACGTTTGCCCCAGTTAAAAAAAAGCCAAAAAATTTAATTGAAAACCGCTTCCCGCGCTTTTTGTACGAGCTTTCCGTTATCCGTATCAGTAGGGGATGCCTGATACCGAATAATGGAAGAACTGGGGCAAACGTAATCACGGACGTTTGCCCCAGTTAAAAAAAAGCCAAAAAATTTAATTGAAAACCGCTTCCCGAGCTTTCCGTTGTCCGCGTCAGTAGGGGATGCCTGATGCCGAATAATGGAAGAACTGGGGCAAACGTAATCACGGACGTTTGCCCCAGTTAAAAAAAAGCCAAAAAATTTAATTGAAA
>JAYSVR010000348.1:0-1705 GCA_043718445.1 Acidobacteriota bacterium
CATTAACGACGGCGCGCACAAGCCGAACGCGAGGCTCATCACGAGCGAACGCACAACCACTGCATTAAAAATTCGGTATTTCATAAGGGATAACTCTCCTCGGTGCTGATGACGACGCGGCACGCGTGACGCCTAACAGATCGTGAGCTATGAACGGCTCCCATCAAAAGCCCTTGCAAGTCACCTCGGTTAGGGCGCTTCCGCCGCGCGTCAAAGTCCAAAAAATAACGGCTCATCAGATACTGCCTTGAGCCGTGTGTCTGGGTTTCTTCTCCGCAAACCGAGTTGGAAGGTTTGGAGCAGCCGAGAGTCTAGTGCCCGCTCAAGAGCAGCGTCAAGCTCCACTTACTTTGCGATTTTTGGGTTAATCCTGAACGGTAGGCAGGTTTTGTTTTTTCAACCAAAGATGAAAAGCTCGCGCGGCGCGATGTTGCCCCTGGTTAATTCCGATGCGCACGAAGTCATTCAACCTTTCCGACGACAGAAACGGGAACGCACGGCTTTCGGCGGCTTCCTGATATTTGCCTTCCGCCAATACCCAAAAGATGACTTCGTGCCATTCGTGATGGATGATTTGCCAGATTTCAGGAACGCCCAGCCCTGCGTAAATGGCAAAGCGATTCAGCGAAGAACTGGTCAGGTCGCTTTCGATCACCAGGTCAGGCGGCGGGTCGGTAGCCAAGTCGAGTTCACGCGGGCCAATCACTTGCGCCGCATGCTGAATGTAAAACGACTCATCCGGCTCTGCCCCCTTGGCTTTCAGT
Source organism: Acidobacteriota bacterium (assembly GCA_043718445.1). Lineage (GTDB taxonomy): Bacteria > Acidobacteriota > Blastocatellia > RBC074 > RBC074 > JACPYM01. Next base: position 765 of record JAYSVR010000348.1, read on the forward strand.
TGCTTGCGCAAGGTGGTCTGGCCGTAAGATTCGATCTCAATATCGAACTCGTAACGTATGGCCGTAATGAGTGCTTGCAAAACCTTGGCGGGCTTTTCGTGCATTCCTAAAGGCGACATGGCTTCCAACCTCCCTTGATCGTAAAAGACGCGCACCGATGTTGTCTGGCTGAGCGCGTTGAGCAAACGCTCATAAACTTCCCACGACACATTGTCGGCGCGCAGAAACGCCCCTGGCTGCAAGTGTTTGATGGCAGTTAAATAATCAGGCGCAGTAGCAAATGGCATAACGACCTCCGGTAATCAGCATTGACAGCAGCGATGCTATCACAGGCGCTCAACGTCGCCGCGCAGCTTTGCGGCGAGGCGCGCGCTCGCGTGCTTCTTCCTTTTCGTCATCATCATCTTCGAACGCGCGCACGAACGCGCTGCGCACGGGCGCCGGCATCGGCGAGTCTGCGCCTTTGACCGATTTCCAGATGACTTCGTTAAAGGGAATGTCGGGCAGCGTGTCTTCGCGGCTGAAATCCCACAGCGCCGATTGTTGCGCGCCGGGCGAACGCGCCGTGTTGCGTTCGGTCATATCAATTCTGGCTGGAAGATGCGTGAACCGCGTCAGGTCGGCTCGGTCGGTAAAGCAATTGAACATCGGCGTCGCCGCCGCGTCGTATTGGCTCATCGGCGGAATGCCTAAGATCAACTCCATCGTGCGCAACATGCCGGAAGTCGTATACATCGTCGAATCAACGAACTTGCGTTTGGTATACGCGCTGACGACGAAGGCCGTGGAGCGATGAGCGTCTACGTGATCGGGGCCGTTTTGGGCGTCGTCTTCGAGAATGAAAATCGCCGTGTCGGCCCAGTGTTTGCTTTGCGTGACGGCTTCGACCAAACGCCCGACGGCCAAGTCGTTTTCGGCGACGTGTACGCGCGGCGTGAAGG
>JAYSVR010000349.1:0-4832 GCA_043718445.1 Acidobacteriota bacterium
GGGGCCCGGGGCCCCCCCCCGCCCCCACGCCATTACGTTTGCTGGCTGAAATGTGCCGTGATGACCTCGGCGAACTCGGCGTCTTCCAACACCGGATACACTTCAAAGGAAATCAAATCCGCCCAAGCCATCACCCAGGCATAGAGCGCTTTGGCGTCCGCCGTCTCGGCCAGCGTGAAGCCCTTATGTGCACCTGCCGAATGCCAGCGCCCCAGCATGGTGATGCCGGCGGGCGGCGGGCCTTGCGTTTCGGCGAAGCGTTTCAAGCCCGCCATGTAGGCTGCGGGTTCAAAGCGATATTCAATGATAAATTTCATTTGGTTCTCCTTGATTGATGGGTGGTACTGCTTGGTGGTTACCACGAAGGTGTTCGTTAATCGTGGCGCGTTGAAGCTCCGCGTGAAAAGTAGCGTGGACTGTCGAGCCTGCGTGGTGTCCTCAAGTGGCCCGCTGTGGGAGCCGCGCAGGCTCGACAACCCGCGCTACTTTAAGGCGCGATGTTCTGGTTCATGCGAAAGAGATTCTTTGGATCGAACTGTGCCTTCAATGTCGCCAGTCGCGCGTAATTCGTGCCGTAGGCTTGGCGCACGGCCTGCGCGCCTTCGCCTTCGCTGAGCGCATTCATATACAGCGCGCCACTCGCCCACGGGTTGATGGCATCACAACAATCACGCGCCCATTGCACATGCAGCGCGTCTTCGGCGGCCTCTTTCCACTGCCCTACAAACAGGATGTTGAAGCTTGCTTCCCGGTGCGCAAACGCCGTCGCGTCAGGCGCGATACGACTGACCGCGCCGCCGTAATATTCAATGATGACAGCGGACAGCGGCGATTGGACGCGATTGGCGTGTTCCACTACGGCGTCAACCGCCGCATCGGGCAGCGTGCGCAGATAGCTCGACTTCCAGTAATTCCGGTTATTCCAGGGAAAAGCCGGCCCGAACAATCCCTGCACCCCGGCGTAAGGCATCGGCTGCACGGCGTCCATCAGCGGCGCGCCGAACTCGCGCAACGGGCGCAGCACACGTTCTCCTTCGGCCAGATCGCCGCAATAACAGAGGGCAATGGCGGCTACCTGATTGCCATCGGGCGTAGTGAGCAGCCCCACGTAAGACGTGAGTTCTTCCGGCGCAGCGGTAATAAAGTCGCGCTGAAAACGGATGACCTCGCGGGCCGCGCTGCGGGGATGAATGATGAGTCCGCCCAGCACCATTGGCACTTCGTGAAGCCGGTATTGAAATGACGTGACCACGCCGAAATTGCCGCCGCCGCCACGGATCGCCCAGAACAAATCGGGATTGGAATCGGCGCTGGCGTGCCGGAGTTCACCGTCCGCCGTGACCACATCTGCGGAGAGCAGATTGTCGCAAGTCAATCCGTGCTTGCGCACCAACCATCCCACGCCGCCGCCCAGCGTGAGTCCCGCGATGCCCGTCTCACCGACGACGCCGCCCGTGACGGCGAGTCCGTAAGCCTGCGTTTCGTGATCGAAGTCTTGCCACAAGAGACCCGGCTGCGCCCACGCCGTGCGCGCCACGGGATCAACGCGGATGCCTTTCATCAGTGACAAATCAATCATCAGCCCGCCCTCACAGATAGCAGTCCCCGCCACGTTATGCCCGCCGCCGCGCACCGACACGAGCAATTCGTGCGCCGCCGCAAAGCGCACCGCCGCACCCACGTCCGCCGCGCCTTCGCAACGGACAATCAGGGCGGGCCGTTTATCAATCATCGCGTTCCAAATCCGCCGCGCCGCATCATATTCGGTGTCGGCAGCCGTCAAGATTTGACCACGCACGCGCGAACGCAATTCGTCTATGGTCGTGCTGTCCAAAGTACGTGTCGTTCCATCTAAAGCCATTACTTCAAGATTCATATCAATCCTCCTTGGTTTCACTTTGCAAAAAACACTTTATGTTTCTCAAGCTGGCATCGGAAAGCGCACGGCGAATTCCGCAAAATAATCTTCGCTGGTTTGGTGGCGTCCCATCGCAATCCAGTCTTCATCGCTCATCTGCGCACGGCCTGCGAGAAAGACGGGGGCGCTGTCGCCGACGGGGTAACGCAATTTGGGTTCGTTCGTGTGAATGGCTTCGGCGATGGCCTCGGCGACGAGTTCTGGTGCGCCGCCAATCTCTTTGGCCTGATTGAACAGGATGCGCGTGCGTTCGACGATGTGGGGATAAGGCGAAGCGCCGAATTGATCCACGCTGGCGAGCGCCTTGTCCAGAATCGGCGTGACGATGAAGCCCGGTTCGATGATGGCGACGCGGATGCCGTAAGTCACCACCTCTTGCGCGAGCGCTTCGCTGGCGGCTTCGAGTGCGAATTTGCTGGCCGCATAAATTCCCAGGCAGGGTATGGCCACGCGCCCCGCAACGGAGCTTATGTTGAGAATCGCGCCGCTGCGCTGTTTACGCATCGTGGGCAAGACGGCGCGGATGAGTCGCAACGCGCCGAAATAGTTTGTCTCAAACACGCTGTGCGCCGTCGCGTCATCGGCTTCTTCAATCGTGCCGAAGGGCGCGATGCCAGCGTTGTTTACCAGCACGTCAATGCGGTCTTCGCGCTCCAGCACAGTGGCAACGGCTTGCTGCACAGAACTCTCGTCCGTGACATCAAGCGGAAGATATTCGAGTGTCAGGTTTTGGGCCGCCGCCGCGCGTAACTCATTACCGCGGTTGAGGTCGCGCATCGTGGCATACACGCGATGCCCAATGCTGGCCAGATGTAGGGCGGTAGCCATTCCGATCCCTGTATTTGATCCTGTGATTAATGTGACTGTCATATTTCTAAATCCTCCTATTTTTTTATTTGCCTAGATGTTGATGGAAAAAGCGAGCTACCTCGTGCCAGATTTCAACGGACTCCGGGGCTTGATAAAGCAACAAGTAAAGTGCATGAGGCATCGCTTCGAAAACGTGAAGCTGCGCCGCTACGCCTGCCTGTCGTAATTTGCGATGGATGCGCACAGTGTCACTGAGAACAATATCCCGCGTACCGGAAATGAGAATCGTGGGTGGTAATCCTTTCAGGTCTCCATACACTGGGGAGATGAAATTCGTTGGCTCACCACTGGTTGCTGGGGCGGGTGTCGAAGCAATGTAGTCCTATAGCCCTTGAATGGGAGTAAGGTCCTGCATTTTCGTATTCTCCGATGGTTTTGTACTTCGCATTTAGTGAGTTCGCTAGACCACGGCGGTCCAACGGGTCCGGTTGAAGCGGTTGTTAGGTCGCACAGGCTAATGCTTATCTCCCGTTTGAAGATCACTTTAGCTTAGAATTACGCCTCATTCACTAGCACGACCCTGTAGCGCACCTGATTCTTGCTCAGCCGCTCAAGCGCAGTATTAGCCTCGTGCATAGGGAACAACTCTATCTTAGGTCTGACTTGATGGCGGGCCGAGAACTCCAACATCGACTTGGTCTCTGATCCCGATCCAATGATGCTGCCGATAAGTGTCTTCTGGCCAAAAATGAGCGGGATGACCGGAAGGCTGATGTCACTGTTGGGTATGCCTACAACGCAAAGCGTGCCTTCGGGCTTGAGGATGTTGAGGTAATCCGCCCACGGCAGGTCAGCAGTGACGGTTGAGAGTAGAAAGTCACAGGTACTCGCGCGTGCGGCCAGTGCTCCCTGCTCTTTAGTTGCCACGAACTCGTCAGCCCCGAATTCCTTTGCCTCTTCAGCTTTGTCCAGTGAGGTAGAAAAGGCGGTGACATGGCATCCCATTGCGCGACCATACTGTAGAGCCAGGTGTCCTAGCCCGCCAATGCCGATCACACCAAGCCTCGTCGCTCCATTAACGTGTCTCTGAAGTGGAGCGAAGACGGTGATCCCGGCGCAGAGAAGTGGCGCGGCGAACTCCGAGGGTAGGGCATCAGGTATGGGGAAGGCTACGCGCGAATCGACGCGAATGTGTGTGGCGTAACCGCCCTCGCGCCCGATGGGCACGTACTGAGCCTGTGAGCAGATGTTCTCCCGTCCAGTTGTACACTGCTCACACAAGAAGCAGGCCCCGCCCAGAGGACCGATCCCAACACGCTGCCCTGCTTGTAAATGTTGAACAGCACTTCCGGTTTGAGAAACAACTCCCACGATCTCGTGGCCGGGCACAAGCGGAAAGGTGGTAAGCCCAAAATCATCGTTGATCAGATGAATATCGGTGTGGCACATGCCGCAGTGTGAAATTCGGACTTCGACTTCAAGCGGTCCGACTTCTTTAGGGACATATTGGTACGGTTCAAGTCGCTGACCTGCTGACATAACAGCGAAAGCGTTAATATGAGGGTCTGTATCGGTAGATTTCACCATGTTGCTCTTTTGCATGCTTGTCTCCTATGGTTTGGTATTGCTGACGTTGATGGTTTTGTCAGGCCACGAGAGCCTAACGTGAATTAGGTGTCATTGCGGCTGGGCAAAGAACTTATGCTGCTTTTGGGCTTCCGCCGCCGCGCGTAACTCTGCACCGCATTGCGGGTCGCGCATGGTGGCATACACGCGATGACCTTTTTCCGCCAGATGAATCGCGGTCGCAAGGCCGATGCCAGTGTTTGAACCCGTGATTAAGGTAACAGGCATTTTCCCTCGGCAAGTTTCATAAAGCGCAAAAAAATACCTAACACTTTTTCAACACAAAGGGACAAAGAGACAACGATAGCTAAAACCAAGAATCCTTGGACCCTTTGACCCTTTGTGTTGAAAAAAGTTCCCCCCATGGACTGTTAGCTGGGAGGCATTGTCCAAATTCTAGTTGAAATTCCTTCAGAGGAGCGGGCTTGGCAAAGCGGGATTCTTAGTTGAAATTCTGTCGATCAGAAACCCAACAAGG
>JAYSVR010000350.1:0-4824 GCA_043718445.1 Acidobacteriota bacterium
CTACCTGGGCCTGGTGTTCCTGCTCATGGTCATGTATGCCCCGGGGGGCGTCGCGAGCCTGGTCATGATGAACCTGCGCCTGGCTGCTTTCGGAAAATTGCGCCTGCTGTGGGCCGGTTACCTGGCGCTCGGCGGCGCTGCTTTCGTGGTGCTGGTCGGCGTTGGCGCGATGATCGAGATGACCTACCACCTGCAGAGTAGACACCAACGGCGGCGACATGAACGGTACGACGGATGAAGAGCGCACGTTGTATTACGAAACGCTGCCTGCCAACCAACTCGAACTCGCGCTGTTTCTCGAAGCCGACCGCATGCGCGCCCTCGACATCACGAAAGAAAATCTAGACAACCAACGCGCCGCCGTTCAGGAAGAGCGCCGCTTGCGCTTAGACAATCAGCCTTACGGCAAATTTTTCGAGCAGTTAAACGAGACAACTTACGACAACTTTAACTATAAGCATTCGGTCATCGGTTCGATGGAAGACCTGAGCGCCGCGAGTGTCGAAGACGTGCGCGAATTCTTTAAGCTGTATTACGCGCCGAATAACGCGGCGTTGGCGCTGGTGGGCGATTTCAATTCGACACAGGCGCTGACGTTGATCAAAAAATATTTTGAAGCCTTGCCCACGCAACCTAAGCCGCCGACCGTAGACATCGCCGAACCCGCGCAAACCGCCGAGCGTCGCCTGAAAGTCGAAGACCCGCTGGCGCAAGTGCCGGTGTTGATCATGGCTTATAAAGGAATACGCGGTAACACGCCCGATGCCTATGCGTTGAACGTGCTTTCGACAGTGATGGGCGGCGGCGATAGTTCGCGGCTATATCAGCGGCTGGTCAAAGAAAAACAGTTGTTGATTCAAACGCAAATCTTTGTTGAAACGCGGCGCGGTGTGGGCGGATTCGGCATTCTCGCCGTCATCACGCCGGGCAAAAAACAGGAAGATGTCGAAGCCGCGCTCAACGAAGAAATCGCTAAATTGCAAAGCGAACCCATCGCCGATTGGGAACTCGAAAAAGCGAAACAGTTCGCCAAACGCGGCGCGATCAATGCGCGCCAGAGTTCGCAAGGACTCGCCAACAGCATCGTCGAAGCGACGATTGCGTGGAATGATCCGAACCTGGTGAATACGCGACTGGCGAAAATCGCAGCCGTCACCAAAGAGGATGTGCTGCGCGTGGCGAAGCAATACTTGAAAAAAGAAGTGCGTACCGTAGGCATTGCGGTTCCCGCACCCAAAGGCAAAGGCGCGGCGGCGACGCCGGGGCAATAAATGAAATGTGGTAGGACAGGTTCTCAACCTGTCTGCCGTTTGTGGGGCAGGTTTAAGAACCTGCCCCACGCCAAACATAAAACTCATGAAAAAACTTATTCACATTACACGTGTTCTCTTGCCGTTGGCTTTGACCGTCACAGGTTGGGCGCAAGGCGGTGCGACGGCGCAACAGGAACGGCCTTCGAGCAAGGGCGCGGTTATCAAGGGCAAAGCTCCGGTCAGCAAAACCGTACTCAAAGTCACGCTGCCCAAACCGTTTGAAACCAAACTGAGCAATGGCTTGCAGGTGATCGTTTTAGAAAGCCACAAGTTGCCTACGTTTGCTGCGCGGTTGGTGGTGCTGAAAGGCGGACTGAGCGACAGCGACAATATGATTGGCGTCGCCGATTATGCGGCGTCACTCTTGCGCGAAGGCACGACGACGCGCAACAGCAAACAGATTGCCGAAGCCGTAGACGGTCTAGGCGCAACCCTGGGCGCTGACAGCGGGCTAACTTCGGTGACGACGACGGTGAACGCTTCGGGCTTGGTTGAGAATTACGATCAGATCATGGCGCTGTTCGCCGATGTGATATTGCATCCGACGTTTCCGGCAGATGAGTTGGCAAGCCTCAAACAACGCAACATCGGCGCGTTGGGTTTTCAGCGTTCTGACGCGGGCTTTCTCGGCGGCGAAAAGATGGCGCAGGTCTTGTATGGCAAGCATCCCGGCGGTCGCTATTCGATGAGCGCCGATCAGATCAATGCGATTACGATTGATGCGCTCAAGGCCTTTCACGCGGCGGCGTTCAAACCGAACAACGCGATCTTCGCTATTGTCGGCGACGTGAAACCCGCCGAAGTCGTCGCCAAACTCGAAAAGACTTTTGCCGAATGGAAAGCGGGAACGGCTGCGCCAATGACGATTCCGCTCGTGGCGGCTGTGCCTGCGACCAAAGTCTATCTCGTAGATCGTCCGGGTTCGGTGCAAACCAATTTGATGTTGGGCGTGCCGACGATTGAGCGCAACGATCCAGATTATTTCGCGCTCGAAATGATGAATCAGGTCGTAGGCGGCGGCGCGAGCGCGCGCCTGTTTTTGAACTTGCGCGAAGACAAGGGTTACACCTATGGCGCTTATAGTTCGTCGTCGTCGGGCAAAGTTCGCGGGATGTTTCAAGCGACGGCTGAGGTGAAAACTGAAGTGACCAAAAAAGCGATGGATGAGTTCATGTTCGAACTCAAACGCATTCGCACCGAACTCGTTCCCGCTGACGAATTCGACCGCGCACGCCGCACGATTGTCGGCGGCTGGGCGCGGCAACTTGAGTTTCCTAATTCGCTGCTAGGTAACTTGGTTACGTCGAAACTTTATGGTTTCTCGGCGGATTATTGGGACACTTATCCCACCAAGATCGCGGCGGTGACTCAGGCTGATGTGCAACGGGTTGCGCAAAAATACTTAACGCTTGATTCACTCGCCATCGTCGCGGTCGGTGATGCCGAAAAGATCAAAGCTGACCTCGCGGTGTTCGGCACTGTCGAAGCCACCGACGCCGACGGCAAACCGCTAGGAGAAAAATCGAATGTCGCACCGGGCCTGACAGGCTTCTGGTCGTTGATGCTCGAATCGCCGCAAGGCGCTTTGCCCATCAAGATCGAATTCAAAGAGGCTGCTGGCAACGTAGCGGGTTCGCTTGATACGCCCTTCGGCAAGTTCCCGATTACGTCAGGTTCGTTGGCAGGCGATGACGTGAAGTTCAAAGCCAAGATCGAAGTGCAAGGGAACTCGATGGAACTCGCCGCCACCGGCAAACTCGAAAACGGCGTAGCTATGAAAGGCGAAATCTCGTCAGAATTGACCGGCGCGATGAAATTCACCGGAAAGAAGGAGAAATAGTTGTCGGTAGTCAGTTGTCGGTTGCCGGTTATGCAGACAACCGCCAACCGACAACCGACAACCGACAACCGATAACTATGATTCGCATCTTACTCGCCAAGCCCGGCCTCGATGGGCACGACCGTGGCGTCAAAGTGATCGCGCGCGCCCTGCGTGACGCAGGGATGGAAGTCATTTACACCGGCTTGCGCCAGACGCCCGAACAGATCGTCAACGCCGCTTTGCAGGAAGACGTAGACATCATCGGCCTTTCGATCCTGTCAGGCGCGCATATGACGATCTTCCCGCGCGTCCGCGAGTTGATGACCAACCAAGGCATGGATGACGTGCTGCTCTTTGGCGGCGGCATCATTCCCGAAGACGACATTCCCAAACTCAAAGAGCGCGGCGTGAGCGAAGTCTTCCTGCCCGGCACTTCGACCGAAGACATCATTGGTTACATTCGCGGGAACGTGAAACCGCGCGGATAAATTTTTGGAGTGCTGCGGCTTTGACGCAGCTTTCCCACGCCCTCTCGCATTAGTCGCTTTCCAGAGTCAGTGAGAAAGCTGCGTCAAAGCCGCAGCACTCCAAAGGGAGCGCCAGTTTCGTGAAGTTCGTTTCCTCGTACAAGTTCAGCCGCTTTCGTGACGCCACGCTCTCTTTGCTTTATCCCACGCAATGCCGCGTATGCGGCGCTCCGATCAATTCGCTACAAGACGGCGTGAGTTGTTCTGACTGTTGGCACGAAGCTCAAACTGAATGGCTGGCGGCAGAGCATTGCGTGAAATGCGATGCGCAACTCAAAACGATGGGTCACTTCGGACTTGCGCGCCAGTGTCCGCATTGCCGCGAACTTGCTTTCAGCGAAGCGCGCGCGTGTGGTGCTTATGCGGGCGCGTGGTTGACGAACATCCTGCGGCTCAAATCACAGCCGCATCTACCTGAACGAATGCGCGCGCAATTGATCGAAACGTTTGAGCGCAACTCTTGCCTGCACGATTGCGAAGCCATCTTGCCTGTGCCCTTGCACGCTGCGCGTTATGCCGAGCGCAGTTTCAATCAGGCCGAATTGATAGCCGATGCGTTGGCGGCGCATACGTCGTTGCCGGTGTGGTTGACGGCGTTGGAGCGCGCCAAAGCGACTTCGCGGCATCGCGCGGGGATGGGCATCAAAGAACGCACCAAGTCATTGCGCAAAGCCTTTCGCGTTCACGCGCCGCGCTTGGTCGCAGGCAAGACCTTGATGGTTGTTGACGACGTGATGACTTCGGGTTCGACGGCGCACGAGATTGCGCAAACCTTGCTGGACGCAGGCGCGCAAGCGGTGAAGGTGCTGACGTTGGCGCGCGCCGTGACGCGCTTTATCTGAACAGTCCATTCAAAATTCAACACAAAGGGACGAAGGAACAAAGGAACAAGGGACTTATCGGTTGCACTATGTGCCTTGTTCCTTTGCCACTTTGTCCCTTTGTAGTGAATTCCTGGGAGGTGTTTTTTCGTCAATTGATCGTCGCTATCTCTTCGTTGATAATGCCCGCGCTTGATGGAGAAGCTGTTGCATCCCTCTCCGCCCCCCTGATGATAAAGACGAAAAACAGTTCACGCTGACCTTATGAAACTCCCTTCGATATTGAATTTTGTGACGGATGATTTGGCGATTGACCTGGGCACGTCGCGCACTCGTGTATT
>JAYSVR010000036.1:0-2828 GCA_043718445.1 Acidobacteriota bacterium
GTTACGAAAAAACACTCCGCACTCCGCATTCCGCACTCCGCACTTTTATGTTGCCAATCGCGCACACCACGCCGACATTGGCGGAGCGACGCCGGGTTCGATGGGCGCGGCGACTGAGATTTATCAGGAAGGCTTGCGCATTCCGCCAATGCGGATAGTACGCGGCGGCGTGGTCGAGCGTGAGATTTGGCAATTGATTTTAGCCAACGTACGCGGGCGCGAAGAGCGTGAGGGCGACCTCGCAGCGCAACTCGGCGCGTTGCGCATTGGCGAAGCGCGCTTGCTTGAGATGGTTGAACGCTACGGATTCAAAGAGGCCGATGCTTATGCGAATCATCTGGTTGATTACGCCGCGCGGTTGATGCGGGCTGAGTTGCGCGCACTGCCGGATGGCGTTTATGCGGCAGAAGACTGGCTGGACGACGACGGCGAAGTCGCGCAACCGATTCGCATTGCGGTGACGATCACGATCAAGGGCGACGCGGCGGTGATTGATTTCACGGGTACTGATAAGCAAGTGCGCGGCGCGATCAATGCGGTCGAAGCCATCACGGTGTCGGCGGTTTATTACGTCTTTCGTTGCCTAATTTCTGCGACGACCGCGGGTGACGTACCAGCGAGCGCAGGCATTCTCGCGCCGCTCACGGTGATTGCGCCGACGGGTTCGATTGTGAATGCGCAACCGCCCGCGCCGGTGGCGGGCGGCAATGTCGAAACGGCGCAACGCATCGTTGACGTATTGCTCAAGGCTTTGTCGCAAGCCGCGCCTGACCGCATTCCGGCGGCCTCGCAGGGTACGATGAATAACCTGACGATTGGCGGATGGGACGCGGCGCGCGAACGCGAGTTCGCTTATTACGAAACGATCTGCGGCGGGATGGGCGCGCGGCCCAATAGCAACGGGCTTTCAGCGGTGCATACGCATATGACGAACTCGCTGAATACGCCCATTGAGGCGCTGGAATATGCTTATCCGTTGCGCGTGCGGCGTTACGCGATTCGCAAAGGTTCGGGCGGCGCGGGCTTATATCAAGGCGGCGACGGAGCGATTCGTGAAATCGAATTGCTTGCCGACGCGCAGCTTTCGTTGTTGGCTGATCGCCGCAACTTAGCGCCTTATGGTTTGCAAGGCGGCGCGGCGGGAAAGTGCGGAACCGCTGTGTTAATCAAACGCGACGGCAAACGGCGTAAGTTGCCCGGCAAGTTTTCGCTGCGAGCAGAGTGCGGCGATAGGGTCGTGATCGAAACGCCGGGCGGCGGAGGATTCGGAAAAGTGAAAAGTGAAAAGTGAAAAGCTCTCGCCCCAGCCGAGGTCTTCCACTGTTCGCTGTTCACTTTTCACTTTTCACTAAAAAGGGAGGTCTTCGTATGAAAACGTATTTGTTAGCTTTTATGTTGGGCGTATTTGCCACGTTGCTGATGGTTCGTTATGTGGGGCCGTCGGTTGTGAAGTTCGCGCCGACGGTGCAAGCGCAAGACATTCCGTTGCGCGGACGTGCTTGTGCGGCGGCGCTTTTGGCGGGCGGTTATGCCTTCACGCTCGAAGGCGACATTCTCAGCGGCAACAACGAAGGGCCTTATGCGGGCTTAGGCGTATTAACGCTGGATGGTTTGGGCAATGCTTCGTTGACGATTGGGCAAAATTATAACGGTGTGGTTACGGCGGCGTTGACGACGGTGGGGCGTTATAACCTCGGCGATGATTGCGTAGGAGCTTTGGTGTTCAACAACGGCGCGCGCTTTGACATCGTTGCCAACAATACCGGACGCGAGATCAATCTGATGCAGCTTGTCTCAGGCAGCGTCATTCGCGGCGTAGCAAAAAAACAGTGAAGCGACTGATTCTCAACGCGGACGATTACGGCTTGTGCGAAACCGTCAACGTGGCCGTTGAACGGCTCATCGTCGCACAGCGCCTGACCAGCGTGTCAGTGTTGGCGACGGGTGTCAGCGCACCAACGGCGCTGAAGTTTTTGCGGCAGCATCCGCACACCGATGCGGGCGTTCATCTCAACGCCGTCGAAGGCGTACCGCTCGCAGCGCATCCGTTGCTGGTCAACGACGAGGGCGTATTCGTCGGGTTATCCGCTTTGCTCAAACGTTGGGTGCGACATCCGTGGGCGATGACGCGCGCGGTCGAGAGCGAATGGCGCGCGCAAATCGAAGCCTTGCTGCAAGCCGGATTGACGTTGCATCACGCTGACAGCCATCAGCATTTGCATGGCTTTCCGCCGGGCTATCCGCTGGCGGTCAGACTCTGTCGTGAATACCAAATCCCCGCGCTGCGTTGGCCGCGCGAAAGGCACTCAGCGCCTGAGCGTCGTTGGTCAGGAGCCGCGCTCAATGCTGCTTTGCTTACCTCCAGCCTGTTCACACCTGATTCGCACTTGCGTCACAACAATCACTTTTTAGGCTTTCGCCACGCGGGGCATTACGATCAGGCGGCGTTGTTGCGCGACTTGGCGCGGCTGCCTGACGGCGTCACCGAAGTGGCTTTGCACCCCAGCGCACAAGCCAACTTTCCTTATCCGGCTTATCGCGGCGACTGGGAAATGAATGCGTTGCTTGATGATGAATGGCCTGAGCATTTGCGACGGCTGGGGATTCAAACGATTGGCTGGCGCGATGTGTGACGTGTCCGTAGCCCGACCGTTAGCGAGGGCTACCTCGGCAATGGGCTAATCGCCACCAACGTGCGCATTGCCGAGGTAGCCCTCGCTAACGGCTTGTCATTACCCAAATCTTTGCATGGTTTCAGCCTGCGAACGCAGGCGGCAGCATAAAGCCTGGGGTGAAGGCGTTAGCCGTAACCCCAGGAGAAGTGAGCG
>JAYSVR010000351.1:0-4816 GCA_043718445.1 Acidobacteriota bacterium
TTTCCAAATTCTCTTTGACGATTCGCTATTATCTCAGGCTGATTCTAAAGGACTTATCCTGTCAGAAAAATTAGCCCTGCTTTCACTCCAGACTTGTGTAGTGACTAATGGTTTTAACGTCCTTGCTCGCCTGGCTTTAGCCGCGAGGCATTGCGGCTAAAGCCGATTGAGGAAGCACGCTAAAGCGCGCTATAAGATTTTCCCGTTGCTGCACCAGTCGTCAACGACTGGCCTAACCGCCGCTGCGCGGAAAGCCCGTTATCACGGGCTAAAGATGACCGTCGAAACCTTAAACGCTGATGACAGTCGAAACCCTCAACGCTTTTGCGAGGTAACGAACTTCTCAATCAAACGCCATGAACAAAAACGCTGCTTACAAAGCCACTGCTTACGCGCTTGCCTGCGCGGGCGCAGCCATCGCCGCGCCTGCGGTTATGCCGTTGTTCGCCTGCTTCGCCACCAAGGAATTGCTGGGCGCGACGGTTAGCGAATTATTCAAAGACAACAACAGCCTCGGCTCGATTGCGCTCGACAAGCTAGGCAGCGCGATTGGCGGATTCGCTACGGAATTTGGCGGCAGCGCGTTTGAAAAGCTGCCTGCGGCGTGGCGGCGCGAAGGCAATCACGATCTCGAAAAAGCCCTGGCCGAAGCGTGGCGCAAGGCACTCAACGAAATCGCCGAACCCACCAATGACGAAGCATTACAAAACCAATGGCGCGAATGGCAGCCGCTCTGGCTCAACCGCATCACACGCGCGCAAAAATCCGATGACGTAGCTACGCTCTTTCTGCACGCGCGCGACACCGCCGGACAAACGACGAAAGATTACGTATTGCTGCTCGCCGATGAAGACAACGCCAATCTGTTTATGGCGACGGCGCTCGTCGCAGCCTTGCCGCGTTGGGCTGAGGAACAACGCGGAGCCACGGCGCAACGCACGCAAACCTTGCAACTCACCGAAGCCGTCACGCCTTTGCCAGCCGCCTTGCAAACCTTTCTGGTGAATAAAGCGCCCGCCGAAGTGGCTTATCAATTCGGCCTGGTCGTGCGTGAGGGCGAATTCAACAAATCATGGATTGCCTGGCAACAAGCCCACTCGCTCTCGGTCAGTCAGGTGTTGGCAAACGTAGCGGGCGATACGGCGGCAATGCGGCAGCGGTTGGATGAGTTAGCGCAATCTGACCAATACGCTAAAGCGAATGCCGATGCGTTGGCAGAATGTTTGGCGTTGGCGCGGGCTACGCGGCAAGAGCAGGAAGATTATGCGCGCGCCGCCGCTACGCAATTGCGTGCAGTTGAAGCCAGCATTCTCAGCGCAGTAGGACAAGCTAAAGTCGAAATCCTTTCTGAAATGCAAACCGGCAATCAGCGCGTGATTGATGTATTTGATGAAGTAAAAACGCTGTTGCAATCACAGCCCCGCTTGACCGCAGCGGGCGCGGAACTCTTGCCGCCGCCGCCTCATCCGTTTGTCGGACGCGATGCGCAGTTAAAAGCGATGGTTGCTGATCTGTTGCCGGAGCAGGCGGTGTTGGTGTTCGGTTCGGCGGGGATGGGAAAGACTACGTTGACCGAAGCCGCGTTGCATCAGCCTGACGTAACGCTACGGTTCGGCGAGCGGCGGTTTTTTGTGCGGTGCGAAACGGCGAGTTCGCGAGAGATGCTGGCGCAACAAATCGGGCGGCAGTTGGGATTGGGCAGCGAGGCTTACAACGAAAACCTCATCGCGCAAACCTTGCAAGCGGCCCCGGCCTTGCTGGTGCTAGACAATCTCGAAACGCCGTGGCGCGCGCAACAAGTCGCCGTCGAATCGCTCTGCCGCACTCTCGCCGTCTTATCGAATGTATGTGTGCTGGCTTCGTTTCGCGGCGCGGGCGAATTGCCGCGCCTCAATGGACAGCAAACCAATTACGACCCCCAGCCGCTCTCGTTGGAAGATGCGCGGCGCGTGTGGCATGCGTTGGCCGCGTCACTCACCGAACCGGCGGCGGTCTTGGATGAGTTACTCAACGCGATGGACGGCGTGCCGCTGGCCTTGACCTTGCTGGCCGAAGCCGCGCTGCTTGAAGGTGACCTCTCCGTCACCGCCCGACGCTGGCAGGCCGAACGTACGCGCTTGCTGGCACGCGGCGCAGCCGATGCGCGCGAATTAAGCTGGCGCGTCTCGCTGGGCCTGTCGCTGGCGCATCCCACCGTCGCCGAAGGCACAGCGGCACGGCATCTTTTCGCGCTGTTGGGGCAGTTGCCCTGCGGCATGGCCGAAGCTGACCGCGTTGCCTTGTTGCCCGATGATGCTTATCAAGCTGCCGCCGCGCTCAAACGACTGGCGCTCGTGCAGGTCACGCCCGGTCGCTTGCGCCTGCTCAATCCCTTTCGTGAGTACGCGCAAAGCGAATGCCCGCTCTCGCCGGCAGATGAACAGCGTTTGATTGACCATTACGTTGCGTTAGCTGAAATCGGTAGCAAGGTTGGTAGCAAAGAAGGTGCTGAAGTTGTCGCGCGCTTGACACCCGAAGTCACCAATATTGAAACGATGCTTGTGCGTGGGTTGGCAACCGATGATTTTGAAAAGGCGGCTTGGGCGGCAACGCGGTATGCCCAGTTGGTCATATGCGCTGGTGTAGGCAGTTCTGTTCCTTTACTGACTGTAACTGCGCATCGCTCTTCACGCCACCTGGCAAATGCCATTTTCCAACTTGGATCTATTGCTCAAATCCATTTGCGGTACTCTGAGGCGAAGGAGCGATATGAGGAGGCGTTACCTCTCTTTCAACAATCTGGCAATCATCTAGAAGAGGTCAATTGCCTTTTCAGGTTGGCTGAAATAGCGAAAGCAACGTCTCAGTACGACCAATCTGTATCAAGATTTGAATTAGTTATGGACCGGTATAAGCAATTGGGGAACGTAATCGGAGAAGCTAATTGCATTTATCGGTTAGGGGAAATCGCTAGAGAAACATGGCAATACGATGTGGCTGAATTACGGTACGAGGCGGCACGACCTTTGTATAAGCAAGAGGGAGACGTGTTAGGCGAGGCAAACTGCATAAAGAACTTGGGTAACATCGCTTTGCACCGCTCTCTTTACGATGAGGCAAAAACCTTCTTTGAAGACGCATTGCTGCTGTTTCAGGAGCTTGGTATTCCATTTAACGTAGCAAACTGTATCTGCAGTTTGGGTGAAATAGCACAAGGGAAATTGGAATATGATGAGGCTGAATCTCGTTACCAAGCCGCGTCGGATTTGTATCAACGATCAGGACATACGCTGGGCGAAGCAAACTGTAAGTTACTTCTGGGAAAAATGGCGCACGAAAGAGATCAACTGGATAAAGCGCGGGAGTACTACCTGAACGCGCTAGAGATGTTTAGGCAAATTCCAGAACCATATTCTATAGCCAGCACTCATCGCTTGCTTGCTCATATCGCTCACACTAATGATGAAAAGAACTATCACGTCGCGTCGGCACGTGCTGCCCTGAACAAAGACAGTTTTGATTGGCTGCTGAAAGAACTTGATGAAGAATTTGGCGAGGCGTGACGCGCACCTGGGAACGCCCGCATCCCTGCGGGCTGGGAAAAAAGCCGCGAAGCGTTCCGATTTAATTGACTGGTGCGGCGGATAAATTCAGGAAAAAGGAAGGCTGCGCCGCTTCTTTTACTGCCCGCTGGGAAGCGGGCGCTCCCAGGCTGGCGCTGCTCCTTCGATAACGTATGCCCAAAAGCCGAAAAATCATTCTGCTGTTATTGGCTTTGCTCGCGCTGCTCATCGGCGGCACGGCGGGTTACGCCCTGATCGAAGGCTGGTCGTGGTTCGACGGGTTGTATATGACCGTCATCACGCTGGCGACGATTGGCTATGGCGAAGTGCATCAGCTTTCGCAGGCGGGGCGGGCGTTCACGATCTTGCTGATCTTTTTTGGCGTAGCCTTTTTCGGCTTCTTGCTCTCGCTGTTGACGCAAACGTTAATCGAGAGCGAATTTGCCAACCGCTTTGGGAGGCGCAAAGTGTTTAAGAGCATTGACCAGTTAAACCAACATTACATCCTGTGCGGCGCGGGCAAGGTCGGACTGCGCATCATCGAAGAGATAAAACGCAAAGGCGTAGATTTCGTCATCATCGAACGCGATGAAGACGTAGCCGAAAAGTTATTGACGCAAGGCCATCTCGTCTTGATCGGCGACGCGACGGACGAACACGTCTTGCAAGGCGCGCGCGTCGAACACGCGCTGGCATTGATTACGGCGGCGTCGAGCGACCCTGAGAACGTATACATCTCGCTGACGGCGCGCGGGATGAACCCGAACCTTTATATCGTCGCGCGCGCGACTGACCTCTATGCCGAAAAACAACTCGTACGTGCCGGAGCCAACCGCGTGATTTCGCCTACGATCATTGCGAGCCAACGCATGGCGCAGGCTGCGCTCTCGCCCGCCGTCGCCGATTTCATCGAACTCACCACGATGACCGAAACGCTCGATTTGAGTTTCGAGCAGATTCTTATCTCACCCGGATCACGACTTGACGGCGTGAAGCTCAAAGATTCCGGCATTCGTTCGGAACACAACGCGATTATCGTTTCGATTACGCCGCAGGAAGGCGCGATGGTTTTTAACCCTGACGGCGAATACCAGTTAAAGGCGGGCGACTTGCTGATTGCGATTGGTACGCACGCGGGGATGAGCCAGTTGGCGAAAATCGCGGGGGCTTGAACGAACAAGCAATCTTCAACACAAAGGGACAAAGCGACAAAGGGACAAAGTCTATTTGCAAGATGAGAAAAACTTTGAACCTTTGTTCCCTTGCCCCTTTGT
>JAYSVR010000352.1:0-15920 GCA_043718445.1 Acidobacteriota bacterium
GAACCCTGCATGCGGTCGCCGACGGCGGCGACGATGGCGATGGAATCGTCCACGGCGATTTCTTCGATGTGGTTTTGCAGCAAGTCGAATTCGAGCGCAGTGCGCAAGGCTTTCACGACGCGCGGCGCTTCGGTCTGTATCACGACGAAGCAGATATTGTTCTCAGACGAAGCCTGCGAAATCATCAGAATGCTGGCGCGCTCGTTGGCTACGGCGGCGAAGGCTTTGGCCGCAATGCCGGGGATGCCTTGCATGCCTTTGCCGCTGATCGAAATCAAACTCACCTGTCGAATCGAAGTCACCGCCTTGACGCCGCGCGAAGAAGGATGCCCTGTCACGCTCACGCGCGTACCGCTGTCGGTCGGTTCAAAGCTGTTCAGAATCAAAACCGGAATGTTTTGTTTGAACGCAGGCAAAATGGTTTTGTGATGCAGCACTTTCGCGCCGTAATAAGCCAGTTCCGAAGCCTCGCTGTAACTGATCTCGCGCATCGTGCGGGCTTCGGGCACTTCGTTGGGATTGGCGGTCATCACGCCGTTCACGTCCGTCCAAATCCAGACTTCGTCAGCGTCCAATGCTGCGCCGATGATCGAAGCCGTATAGTCAGACCCGCCGCGTCCTAACGTAGTCTGTACACCGTCTTTGGTCGCGGCGATGAAACCCGTGACGACCGGAATTTCGCCTGCTTCAAGCAGCGGCAACAGCTTGGCGCGGGTCTGCTCGCGCGTCTCGTTCATCAGTGGTTCGGCTTGTCCGAATTGATCGTCGGTGACGATAAGTTCGGTGGCTTCGATGGATTGCGATGCGACACCGCGTTCAGCAATCGCCGCCGACAAGATCGGCGCGCAAAGCATTTCGCCCATCCCTGAAATTTTATCGAGCGTACGCGGCGTGAGTTCGCGCACCATCGTCAAGCCTTTGCACAGCGTATCGAATTCTTCTATGTGATTGGTGATGGTAGCGTTGGCTTGCGCGCGCGCAGCCTCATTGGTCGTGAGTTGTTCAAGCGCCTGATGATGTTGTTCGAGCAATTCGGCGCTGGTTTGTTTGGGATACTGTCCCGCGACTGCGTTTTGCGCAGCCGCGATGAGCTTGTTCGTGACGCCGCTCATCGCCGACGTGACGACGACGACTTGATGTCCGGCCTGATGCCTTTTGATGGCAAGCGCGGCGGCTTGCGCGATGCGGTCGGCGTTTCCTACGGAAGTGCCGCCGAATTTCATGACAATACGCATAGGGATTTTCAGCGAATCAGCAATCATTTGCCTTTTAGCTTTTGCCAGACTAAATCCAAAAGCATCGGTACGACGAGTAGTAGATCAAGAATCAGGATTACGATCGCAGCTTTCAGCATCCACGCAGGAAACCAATTGGGCAGCAGTTTGAAGACTGTGATGAGTGGAAGCGTAATGACTGTCGCCACTACTGGTAAGAAAGACGTAGACCCTTCTTTGTGTTGCTTGGTAATCCCTCGGTAAAAACCTTCCAGAATGAAGAACACGGGGCACGAAGCAGCTAACCCTGCGAGTAAAAGCATAAACAACACAATGCCTTGAAACAGATAATGCATGCTTCACCATCAACCTGATTGCATTTCCTTGCGACTTGGAGGTGACGCCTCGTGCATTGCTGATTGCCCCTTGTCCATTACGCATTATCCATTGTTACGCAAAGAGAATGATCTTCTCTTGCATAACAATGGGTAATGGGTAATGGGTAATGGGTAATGGGCAAGGGATAATGATTGCATCGTCATCGCAGTAGTTCAGTCACAGGCAAGTGCAAATCACAGCAAGCCTTTCGCCACCAACAACTCCGCATTCAACACCGCCGCCCCCGCCGCGCCGCGCACGGTATTGTGGCTAACCAGCGTGAACTTGAAATCAAAGATCGTGTCTTTGCTGATGCGGCCTACGACCGTAGCCATGCCATTCTCAGCGTCACGATCCAGACGCGGTTGCGGGCGGTCTGGTTCGGTACGCACGATGACCGGATGCGACGGAGCCGTGGGCAGTTTGAGTTCCTGTGGCAAGCCGGTGAAGGCTGCGAGCGCGGCGGCGACCTGCTCGACCGTAGCTTTCTTTTTGAGCTTCACGCGGACGCACTCGTAGTGGCCGTCTTGCACGGCGACGCGGTTGCATTGCGCGCTGACCAGGAAGGGCGCGGGCGTATATTTGTTCTTGCCGAACTTGCCCATGATTTTTTGTGGTTCTTCTTCGACCTTCTCTTCTTCGCCTGCGTAGTGCGGCATGACGTTGTCGAGGATGTCCATCGAGGCTACGCCGGGGTAGCCCGCGCCGGAAATCGCCTGCATCGAAGTCATCATCACCGCTTCGAGGCCGAAGGCTTGCTGTAAGGGCGCGAGCGCCAGCACGAGGCCGATGGTCGTGCAGTTCGGGTTCGTCACGATGTAGCCCTTGTCGTATCCGCGTTTCTTTTGCTGATGCGGAATCATATCCAGATGGTCGGGATTGATTTCGGGCACAACGAGCGGGACATACTCATCCATACGATAAGACGACGAATTGCTGATGACCGGGAAGCCAGCGGCGGCGAATGCGCCTTCGGTTTCAAGCGCGATGTCGGAAGGCAGACTCGAAATCACTACGTCGCATTTGAGCGGCGGCTGGTTGGGCTGCAAAACGATGTTCTTAACTTTGTCGGGCATCGGATAGGGCAGCTTCCATTTGCAGGCTTCGACGTAACGTTTGCCTTCCGAACGATCAGACGCCGCGAGTGCGGTGACTTCAAAATAAGGATGATTGCGCAACAGATGGATGACGCGCTGACCGACCGTGCCAGTCGCGCCAAGAATGCCTACACGAATACTGCCCGCGCGGGGCTTTGCTTGCTTTTTCATTGCTCCAGAATTCTTTGGGTTTGAAATTTCACCGCTGCACCGCAACGGCCTTGAAAGAAGTCGGGGATGGTAGGCACTGAGTAAAAGGCTGTCAATCGGTTGTCGGTTGTCGGTTGTCGGTTGTCGGTTGTCGGTTGTCGGTGGTCGGTGGTCGGTGGTCGGTGGTCGGTGGTCGGCAGAAGGCGGTGGACGATGAAAGATAGGTCTGGTCGTTTATGCCAACAACCGACAACCGACCACCGACCACCGACAACTGAATTCTTTTCCGTCAGGCAACCGCAACATTAAAAATGCCGTCTATCGGGCGCACTGCCTATCAGCAGTGCCATAACCCCGGCACTAGAGCAGTAAGAAAGTGATTAACCAGAGCAGGTTTGGCGAATTCGTCTGGCTAGAAAATGCCGTCCATTGAAGATGGCATATTGACGAGTCAGGCGACGCAGCGTAAATTACGCCGCGTTGTCAGTTCAGTATTTGAGAACCGATAGCAGAGCAATTGATTCGTGAGCGAGTTTTTAGAGGCCACATTCGAATCGTTCACCGCGTTTTTAACTTTCATCTTGAACTTGAATGGTGCCGGGACAGGTGAGAGAGCAAAGGCGATAGCCACTCTTCTACAAAGCAATTTCGCAGTAACGCCTTAACGTTTAACGTCCGACCCTACCGTCGCTAAGGCCGCAAATCCCGACCGAGCAGTGCCCTTATTTATTGGTTTTTCCCGCACGAACCCTTGCGGTTTGTGCGCAATGGCAGAGAGCGCATTACGTGTCTTGGCTGCCTGACCACCTGCCTGAATTTTTTCAATGGACTTTTTTGCGGAGCGGCGCTGAAACCGCTCAATCGTTTTTGCTGAGAGAGTCTTGTTGATACAGGTTGTAACACGCTGAAGCTAAAAGTAACGGCACGGGATGAGGTTTGACCCGTGCTACTCGACGCGGAAGGCTGCCCACCCAGTCTCTCCCCCAACTATAAGCCTGATGGTTCGCTATGTGCGCTTGCGACTCAATGACGCGCATAGTGGGCGCAGGCTTCGGTACACCGGAGGTGCCTATGTCGTTGCCCAATGGCAGCCAGTTTTTGGAGCAACTCTTTGCCCACGTTGGCGTACGCGCCAATGCCACTCTTAACACCTTAACTATGAAATCGCGTCTTCTATCGTTGCTCGTCCCCATGTTCTTCATGGTTGGCGGGCTTGGTTGGTTTGCGCTTCCGCAAGCTGCTCCCGTGGTGCGCGCGGCGGCAGTTGATGACTTACAGGTCTCAACGCTCGCGGCAGTGTCGGCGGCGACCTATGAAACGCCGGTCGCGCCTGAATCAATCGTTGCCGTATTCGGCGCGAATCTGGCGCCGCGGATTGAGTCCGCTGTGACCAATCCGCTGCCTACGTCATTGGCCGGTGCGTCGGTACGTATCCGCGATAGCCAGGGCGCTGAACGGCAGGCGGGATTGTTTTTCGTTTCGCCGTTTCAAATCAATCTGGCGATTCCTGCGGGTACGGCCTTAGGCGAAGCCGAAGTCATTGCGACCAATGGCGACAGTGTGGTTTCGCGCGGACGTGTGCAAATCGGGCGCATCGGCCCGGGCATCTTTACTTCCGCCGCGACAGGGCGTGGCGTACCGGCAGGGCTTTCTTTGCGCGCGACGCCGAGTGGCGGCCAAATGAACCGTCGGCTGGCACGCTTCGATACGCAATTCAATCGCTTTGTGACCGATCCGATTGATGTGAGTTCTGACGTTGACGAAATTTATCTGGTGCTGTTCGGCACTGGTTTGCGCGGACGCGCTGCGCAAAGCGACGTAACTGCGCGGCTGGGCGGCTTGCCTGTGACCGTGGCTTATGCGGGCGCACAAGGCCAGTTGGTCGCACTCGATCAAGTGAACCTCGGCCCCATCAATCGCGGCGAATTACGCAGCCGCTTGGCGGGACGCGGACTGGTCAATTTGACTTTGTTCGTCGCCGAAACAAATGGCGTGCGTTCGACCAACGTGGTTGACATAGAGTTGGGTGGCTTGCCGGGTTTCGCGCCACCAGCCGTGAATGAACCGGTGGCGACGCCGGTGTTGGCGGGGCAAACGGTGTTGATTACTGGCGGGCCTTTTTTCACGGGCGATTTCACCGCGAACAAAGTGCGTATTGGCGCATCGCATGCGACGGTGACGGCGGCGACGGCTGATCGCCTGACGGTGCAATTGCCTTACGGCGTTGAGACCGGGCGCGTGAGCGTAATGACGGCGAACGGTGAGCGTACGACGAATAATTTTTTGCAAATCGCTACGTCGGTGAGCGGTGTAGTGCAATCCACCGAGCGCCAGCCGTTGGCGGGTGTGGTAGTGCGGGCTGTGGGTTCGAGCGATCAGGCGACGACGCGGGCTGACGGCTCGTTCATTTTGCCGATTACGTCGAATGCTGCGTCGAATGTGTTTCAAGTGACGCTGCAAATTGCGGCGCAAGGCCTGAGCGGCTATCAGAATTTCGGCGCGGTGACACGGCGCTTCGAGGTCGGAGCCAAGCGCGACAATCGTTTGGCTGCGCCTTTGTTTTTGCAGATGCCGAACGGTTCGGCAGGTAGTCTAGGCGGCGGCGAATTATTGCTGACGCTGAATGTTTTTGGTTGCACGACTGACAACACGGGCGCGGGCATCGGCAGCTTCAGGTTAGAAGCAGGCGCGACGGCGCAAGCGGGTGACGGTTCGGCGTTGGGTTCGTTGGCTTTTGCGCAAGTGCAGGATTGCCGCGCGCCGCAACGTTTGCCAGCGGGCTTGTCGAGTTCGCGCATTGTGCAAATTACGCCAATGGATGCGCGCATAAATCCGGGTGGTCAACTGAATTTCCCGAACGCAGATAACCTTGCGCCGGGTACGGTGTTTCGTTTGTATCGCCTCGACCAGCAAGGCGAAGGCGGCACGGGTGAATTCGTAGACATCGGCGCGGCGACGGTTTCGGCAGATCGCGCAAACATCGAAACTGGTGCGCGGGCGATCACGACGGGCGGCGTTTATTTCGTCGCCTTGCCGCCGCAAAACCTGACGACCGTCACCGGTCGCGTAGTCGAATTCAGCAGCACCGGCGTGGAAGTTCCTTCAGTCGGTGCGCAAGTCAACGTACGCGGTCAGGTGGGTCTTACCGATGGCGACGGCGCATTCGTGTTGCGTCTGGTGCCGGTGGCGAATGCCAACGACAGCTTCACGGTCGAAGCCAGCCAGTTCCGGTTGGACGGCACGAACGATTCAGTGCAACGCGTAGTGCCTAGTTCAGTCGTGCGCCCGGGCGGCACGACCATGATTACGCCTGCCTTGTTGTTGAATGCTTTTAACCCTGCGTTGAATCGCGCGCCTTCGGCCACTTCGCAAACGGTGACGCTTAACGAAGACACCGTGCGCGCCATCACGTTGCAGGCGAGCGACCCTGACGGCAATCCGTTGCGTTACATTTATACGCAACCGCTCAACGGACGCTTGAGCGGACAGCCGCCTTACCTGCTTTACACACCGAATACCAATTACAACGGGCCAGACAATTTCACCTTCCGTGTGAGCGACGGCAAAGCCGAAAGCCCCAACGCGGTCGTGGCGATTACGGTCAACGCGGTCAACGATGCGCCGGTGCTGACCGTGCCGGGGCCGCAAACCGTGAAAGAAAACGAGCAGTTGTCTTTCACCGTGACGGCGGTGGACGTTGACGCGGGACAAACACTGTCGGTCAACGCCAACGGCTTGCCGAGCGGCGCGAACTTCCTGAATAACGAACGCCGCTTTGTCTGGACACCGAGTTGCATTCAGGCCGGAACTTATACGGTGACGTTTGTGGCGATTGATAACGGTGTGCCTACGCCGTTGAGCGATGCGCGAGCGGTGACGATTACGGTGACAGATCAAAACTGTGCGCCGACGTTGACTCTGCCCGCGCCGCCGACGGTGAACGAAGGCCAGGCTCTGAGTATCACCATTAGTGCGGCTGATCCTGATCCGGGACAAGCGGTGACGTTGAGCGCGACCAACTTGCCGCAAGGTTCGAACTTCAATGCGACAACGGGTGCGTTCACCTGGACGCCGAGTTGCATTCAAGCGGGCGGTTACAACGTGAGCTTCACCGCCACTGACAACGGCACGCCCGTGCGCAGCGAAACGCGGCAGCTTTTCGTGCAGGTCATTAACGTAACCGTGTTGCCAACGCTGGAAGTTCCGGCAGCGGTGAGCGTTACCGAAGGCCAACAGGTGCAATTTAACGTGACGGCGACACAGGGTTGTCAAAACCAGACGCTGGCGATCAACCCGGTTAATTTGCCGCCCAACTCTTCGATGAGTCCGCAAACAGCGGCGGGCAATCAGGTGACACGGCAATTCACGTGGACGCCGAATTTCGGACAGAGCGGCATTTATGACGCAGTGTTCTCGGTGCAGGACGGCGCGGATGTCGGCTCGCTCGTGCAGCGCACGGTGCGCATCACGGTGCTTGATTTCAACCGCGATCCTGAATTCATCGTGCCGGGCGTGCGAACGATTCCGGTCGGTCAACTCTTTACGTTGGCATTGACCGCGAATGACCCTGATCCGCAAACGGTAACGTTGACGGCGACGGGCTTGCCCGAAGGCGCGACTTTCTTGTCTACGCCGGGCAATCCGGTAAGCGGCACGTTCTCGTGGACGCCCGCCTTCAATCAAATTGCCAACTTCACAGTGAATTTCACCGCGACTGACAGCGGTTCACCGGCGCGCGCCCTCACTCGTTCGATGTTGATCGTAGTGAGCGGCGATTGCGATCCGACGCTGAACGTGCCGAACAATCAGACGGTCGTCGAATTGTTGCCGCTGACTTTCACCGTGCTGGGTGCGCCGAAATGTCCGGGGCAAACGGTGACGCTGGGCGCAAACAACTTGCCGCCGCGTGCGACGTTTAACGCGACGACGGGCCAGTTCACGTGGACGCCGATTCTGGGCGAAGTCGGTACTTACTCGGTGAACTTCACCGCGACAGATAACAACAATCCGCCGCGCGTGGTAACGCGCACCGTGCAAATCAATGTGACGGGCAACCGCGCGCCGCTTGCGACGGCCTTTGCCGTCACGCTCGACGAAGACATAGCGACCGCTGTCACCTTGCAAGGCACTGACCCTGAAGGCGCAGCGATCACTTACAGCATCGTCACACCGCCGCAACGCGGTACGTTGTCGGGCACTGCGCCTAACCTGACGTTCACGCCGGTGGCGAATTACAACGGCGGCGATAGTTTCGTCTATCGCGTGAACGACGGCAGTTTGAACAGCGCCCCGGCGACGGTGACGCTGACGATCAATCCGATCAACGATCTGCCAGCGGTCAACAACCAGAGCATTGCCATCAGCGAAGACGCACCTGCCAACATCACGTTGCAGGGCACCGATGTGGATGGCGACGCGCTGACGTTCACCATCACGCAGCAACCGGTCAACGGTTCGTTGTCGGGTACGGCCCCGAACGTGACCTATACGCCGAACCAGAACTTCTTCGGCACGGACGCGTTCCGTTACCGCGCCAACGACGGCAAGGGCAACAGCAACGAAGGCATCATCAGCATCACCATCACGCAAGTGAACGATGCGCCTTCGATCATTGTGCCCGGTCCGCAAAACTTCAGCGCCGGCCAAACCGTGAATTTCACAGTGATGGGCGCTGACGTAGACACAGGCCAGACGTTGACGTTTGCTGGAGCGCCGATGCCGAACGGAGCAGGTTTCAATCAAACCAATCCGTCCACAGCGCAATTCTCGTGGACGCCGACTGAGGCACAGGCGGGTACTTACGTCATCAACTTCACCGTGGCCGACAACGGAGCGCCGCCGTTAAGCGCGACCAAAGCGGTGACAGTGACGATTAACCCGACGACGACGGCGATCAATTTCACCGCGCCGAACGAAGTGACAGTTGCCGAAAATCAATTGATCAACTTCAACGTGTCGGCAGCCGGTGGAACCATCGGGCAAAACTGGTCGCTCTCGGCGGGCAACCTGCCGACGGGTGCTACGTTCCCGACGGCTTCGGGTAGTGGCGACACGATCACTCAGGCGTTCAACTGGACGCCCGGCTTCACCCAAGCGGGCACGTATGACGTGACCTTCACCGCGACGCGCGGCAGTGCGACGGCTAGCCGTACGGTGCGCGTCAACGTGACTAACGTTTGCCGTCCGCCCGAAATGGCGAATCTGTTGTCGCCCGTCAACGGAACCGAAGGCACGAATATCGTCATCAATGTGACGGCGACTGACCCTGACACCAACGAAACGCTGACGCTCACTTCACAGAATCTGCCTGCCGGAGCTACGTTCCCGCCGACCAACGGCACGAACGGTACGGTCGGACAGCAGTTCAACTGGACGCCTGCGTTCAATCAACAGGGAACGTATCTCGTAACCTTCACCGTCTCTGACCAATGCTCGCCGACGCAATTGACTGCCAGTCGCCAGGTGCAGATTGTCGTGGGCGACGCCAACCGCTTGCCGGTCGCCGTGAATCGCACGGGGACTGACAAGGTGAACACCACCGAGGACACAGGGGTTCCGGTGACGTTGAGCGCGACCGATGCGGACGGCGACACGCTGGTTTATAGCGTCGTCACCGCACCGACCAAAGGTACGCTCACTGGCGTCGCACCGAACCTGACGTATACGCCCGCTGCGAATTTCAGCGGAACCGATACGTTCACGTTCAAGGCCAATGACGGCAAGGGCGATAGCAATATCGCTTCGGTCGAAATCGCCGTGGCCGCGGCTTGCGATCCGCCGGTCTTGACCGTACCCGGTACGCAAAACGTCTCGCTGACCTTCCCGGCGGATTGCAATACGCAACCGACGGCTCCGCCGGTGACGTTCACGGTGATGGCGACTGACCCCGATGCGGGCGATGTCATCACGCTCTCGGCGCAAAACCTGCCGCCGGGCGCTACTTTCAACACCAGCACGGGTGCGTTCTCGTGGACACCGAGTGTGTTCACCGAAGCGGGTACGTTCATCATCACCTTCCGGGCGATGGATAACTGCACGACTTCGCAAACCGCGACCAGTACGGTGACGGTGAATTTCACGCTCTCGACTTCGCCGGTGCGCTGGACGACGACGGGCA
This sequence comes from Acidobacteriota bacterium, assembly GCA_043718445.1. Classification (GTDB taxonomy): domain Bacteria; phylum Acidobacteriota; class Blastocatellia; order RBC074; family RBC074; genus JACPYM01. The sequence continues at coordinate 9,957 of JAYSVR010000352.1, forward strand.
TTCCCAAGTCAGGCTCGAACGTCACGCTCTTGCGCGAAGGTTCTAACTTGTATGCGGGTATGGTCGGCGGCGGCATCTTCCTAACGACGACTAACGGCTTGAACTGGCCGCGCGTAGACATGTCGGGTCTCAACAGCACAGACGTTCGCGGCTTCGTCTCGAAGACCTCGACAGTCGGTGCCGTCACGACCACCACGTTGTTTGTCGGTACGCAAGGCGGCGGCGTCTATCGTTCGACCAACAGCGGCGTAGACTGGTTGCAGGTCAACAGCGGATTGGTCTCGACCTTCATTCGCACGTTGGCGATTGCCAGTGACGGTATGCTTTTCGCGGGTACGACGAACGGCGCGTTTTATTCGATCAACGACGGCACTACTTGGATTCCGCTCAACAACGGCCTGACCGATCAATCGGTCACGGCGCTGTTCGTGGCGGGTTCCGGCGCGAACGTGCGGTTGTATGCCGGCACTGATAACGGCGCGGTCTTCTCGTTGCTGGTGGCTGATATTCAGTCGGCCAGCGGTGCGAGCTGGTCGGCGGTCGGTAACGGCTTGCCCAGCACGCGCGTGACCAACTTTGAAGTGAACGCCGCAGGGACGCAGCTTTATGCCAGCTTTAACGGCAGTGGCGTTTACCGCTTCACGCTCGGCAACAACTTCGCCTCGTGGGAATCCATCGGCATCGGACTCGAAAACAACATCGTCAACGACCTGTTGCGCATCGGGAACGTGCTGTATGCCGCGAGCGAAAGTGGCGTGGCGCGCTTTAGTGAAGGCTCGTCCACCTGGTCTTCGGTGAACGAGTGCATCCCTTCGTTCCAGATTCATTCGTTGGCGACCAATGCCACCGGCACCAAGCTGTTTGCCGGAACCGTAGACGGACGCGTTTACATTCGTCCGCTCTAAACGATTCACGCAAGCACCCATCATCACCCATCAACACCACAGGCCGCTTTCTTCACGAAGGCGGCCTGTAGTTTTTGAGAGGGATTGGGCAACCGTAGCGCAACCTCGCCAAGGTTGCGTTGGTGATCAGGCGACACGTTGGTTCAACGGCGAACCTGACGAATACGAAGCTGCCTAGTGCCACCGTTCCGCAGCAATACGCGCAATGTGAATAGCGCAACCTTGGCGAGGTTGCGCTACAGACGCTGCCATCCGACTTGCCAGCGCGACGTTGGCGCACCATCATGCCGCGCGTTGAGGCATCGTGTTTTTCTTCAGCCTCGATCAATCGCATGAATTCACTGCATCCCATCAAATTGATAAGGCTTACCGTCGTTTGCTGCGCCCTCGTGTTGGCGGCGTATGCGCAACCTGCCCCGGTGCGTTTTGAATCGTGGCGACAGACGGCGGGTTTGCCTTCGTCGGCCATTACTTCTTTAGCGCAAACCTCCGACGGATATTTGTGGATGGCGACGCTGGCCGGTTTGGTACGTTTTGACGGACAGCGCTTCGTCACTTTCGACAAACAGAACACACCCGAAATTTTAGACAACAACATTATCGCTTTATGCGCGACCCCAAATGGCAGTTTGGATGGCAGCCTGTGGCTTGGCTCTGACAGCGGCGGCTTGGCGCGTTACCAGGCGGGCAAGTTCAGTTATTACGGCACGGCGAACGGCCTGCCTGACAATCGAGTACGCGCGCTGGCCGAAGACGCGCAAGGCATTTTGTGGATCGGCACTGAACGCGGCCTCGCGCAATTCGCCAACGGCGTATTCAAGCCAGTCGCGCTGCCTGATGAAGCGCGACGTTTCGCCGTGACTGCTTTGGTGGCGGCGCGCGACGGCAGCCTGTGGCTCGGCACTGATGGCGGCGGCGTAGCGCAATACAAAAACAATGCGTTCGGCTGGCGGAATACGAAAAGTGGATTGCTCAACGACCGCGTGTCGTCACTGCACGAAGCGCGTGACGGCAGCGTTTGGATTGGCACGGACGGCGGCGTCAGCGTATGGCGCAACGGCACGATCACGAGTTACACGCGCAAAGACGGCTTACCGGCAGATGCGGTGTGGACGCTGCGCGAGACGAGCGATGGCGAAGTTTGGGCGGGTACGGATGGCGGCCTCGCCGTGTGGCGCACGAATCAATGGACGCCGTTGCCCAACCCCTCATCCGATAACGCCGCAGCTATCGTGCTGTCGCTGTTAGAAGACCGCGAAGGCAGCTTATGGATCGGTACGCAAACCAACGGCTTGCAACGCATTCGCAGCAGCGCGCCCGTCAATAGTTTGGTCAACAGCCTGCCGCGCGCACTCTTGGAAGAAGTGAAACTCGAAGGCCAGCACGTCAAGCTCAACGCGCTGGCAACGGTTCCGCGCGAACGCGGCGATTTATCTTTTCGCTTCAGCGCCTTGAGTTTGCTTGATCCATCGAACGTGCGCTTTCGTTATCGGTTGGATGGTTACGACCAAGACTGGATTGAAGCGGGCACACGCCGCGAAGCGTTTTATACCAACCTCAACGCCGGAGCTTATCGCTTTCAGGTGCAAGCGGCGCGGCCCGACGGCGCGTGGGCTTCGCCGCTGGTGGCCTATGATTTGAAACTGGCTTCAACCTGGCCGGGGCTAGGCTTTTGGTTGGCGGGGTTGGCGGCACTGACTGCGTTGGGCGGATTCGCGGCTTATAAATGGCGCGCGCGCAAACTCGTTCGCGCGCAACGCGAACTGCAAGAGGCGCACGACTACCAAGCCGGGCAGGTCGCGTTGCAATATCAGGAACTCACGCAAGCCAACCAGCAGTTGCGCCGTTTGAAAGAAGCCGCCGAATCAGCCGCGCATACCAAGAGTGAATTCCTCGCTAACATGAGCCACGAGATTCGTACGCCGATGAACGCCATCATCAGCGCGACGGGACTGTTGCTCGAAACGCCGCTCAACGAAGAGCAGCTCGAACTGACCAATCACATACGCACCGCTGGCGATGCGCTGTTGATGACGGTCAACGAAATTCTCGATTTCTCAAAACTCGAATCGGGCAAGCTCACGCTTGAGATGCAGCCTTGCGACGTGCGCGAGTGCATCGAAGACGCCCTCGACCTGCTCGCCAAAGAAGCCAGTGACAAAGGCGTAGAGTTGGTCGCGCTGTTCGATCCTTACACGCCGACCAATTACATCACCGATGCGACGCGGCTGCGACAGATTCTGGTCAACCTGGTGAGCAACGCGGTCAAGTTCACTCATCAAGGCGAAGTCGTCGTTTCGGTCAACGCCGAACCGTTGGGCGAAGCGAAATACGAATTGCGTTTTTCAGTCAAAGACACAGGCATCGGCATTCCCGCCGATCAACAGCACAAACTGTTCGGAGCCTTCAGCCAAGTTGACGCTTCGATCACACGGCGCTTTGGCGGCACCGGGTTAGGACTGGCGATTTGCAAGCGACTCGCCGAATTGCTGAACGGTTCGATCTGGTTTGAGAGCGAAGAAGGCGAAGGTTCGAACTTTCATTTCAGCATCGTTGCCGAAGCCGCGCCCGCGTCATTGATTGGCGCGCAAAAGATGGCTGCGCCCGCTGTGTTGAAAGTGCTGACCGACAAGCGCGTCTTGATTATCGAAGAACACGCGGCGACGCGGCTTTCGCTCACGTGGCTCTGCCAACAATGGCGTATGCGTCCGTTGGCGACAGGTTCGCCGATAGAAGCCATCGAGATTTTGCAGCGCGGCGATGACTTTGAACTCTGTTTGCTCGACAGCCAGTTGTCTAAAGACGCCACGCTGGCTGACACGATTGCGCTGGCCCATCGGCTGAGGTTGTTGCGCGCTGAGTTGCCGTTGATTTTGCTCGCGCCGTTGGGCAAGCGCGACAAGCAAGCCGACATCTTTGCCGCTTATGTCAACAAGCCGATCAAGCCTGCGCAATTGCAACACGTGTTGCTCAATGCGCTTGGCGTTGATGCGCCTGAACTCAAGCCCGCTACGACGCTGCCATCGCTCTCGGTCGAATTCGCCGAACGCTATCCGCTGCGCATCCTGTTGGCCGAAGACAACGTGGTCAATCAAAAGGTCGAAGTCCGCCTGCTCGAAAAGATGGGCTATCGGCCTGACTTGGCGGCCAACGGTTTAGAAGTTCTCGAACTGCTTGAACGGCAGCGTTACGACGTAATTCTGATGGATTTGCAGATGCCCGAAATGGACGGCCTCGAAGCCACCAACCGCATCGTCGAACGCTGGCCGCTCGAACATCGTCCGCGCATCATCGGCGTCACCGCCAACGTGATTGCCGAAGACCGGGCCGCCGCGTTAGCCGCAGGCATGGACGGATATATCAGCAAGCCGATTCGCATTGCTGAGTTGCAATCGGTGTTGGCGCGTTGGGCCGAACAACTCAAGACACAAGCGCCTGATGCGCGCGGCACGGCGGCGCGCTTGCACAACCTGCGCCTATTGCGCGAAGACAACGGTGCCGCGAAGCCTTCAGAGAGACCCACTATTGATAGGCATCTTGATAAGCCGGCACGCGCTACGCAAGAACAGCCGCCGCTGCGGGAAACGAAACCTTATCTCGTGGCGCTCGCCGCTCCTGAACCTGAAACGCCGCTGCCCTTCGAATTGCCGAAACGCAACGGGCATACCTCCGAGCAAGAACTGTTCGCACGGTTGCACGAAATGCGCGCCGAAAGCGGAGCCGTCTTCGTCAACGAACTGATCGAATTGTTTTTGGACGACATGCCTAAACGCATGAACGCCTTGCGCTCCGCCGTCAAAGCGCAGGACGCCGCCGCCATCGGACGCGCTGCGCACAGCGTCAACGGCGGCAGCGCCACCATCGGCGCGCGTACGCTGGGCGAACTCGCGGGCGAACTCGAAAAGCTCGCGCGCCACGTCGCCTTGCAAGGCAGCCCGGTTTTGCTCGAAGCCATGGAAAAAGAATATCAGCGCGTCTGGCAATCACTCCAACCAATGCGAAGCGCTTCGACTGAGTCGGCAGAAGCGCGCGCGCAAGCCTGATCATAAGCTGTACCGCAACCTGTTAGGTTGCGGAGTCTTGGCCTTGATACACCTCACTCTGACCTAAAGTCTTCGCAACCTAACAGGTTGCGATACAGCTTTTTTATTTGGGATAGCGAAACCAAATCTCTGCGACGGCTTCTTGTGCGGTCATCAGGAATCCGTTGGGGAAGGGTGGCAGCGGATTGGCGGCGAGGATGGCGCGTTCGGCGGCGTAATTCACCTGGTCTATCGAAGAGCGGCGCTTGATGAAATTCGGCGCGACGCGACCGCCGGCCAGCGAGAGGATGCGTCCGTCGCGCGCGATGCGCAGTTGAATGACTACGTATTGCTGCCCCGCCGTTTCATTGCCGCTGGGCGGGTTGTAATTGCGGCTCAAGATCATCTGAATGCGCCGACCGTATTCCGACCCGCCCGGCACGCCGCTCGCGCCGCCGAGTCCGCTGGGAGTGGCTACGACACCGATGCCGCTGGCGAAATTCGGAGCGCCGGATGGAACGGGCGAACCAGTCGAACGGCCTACCTCAACCGTCGTGCTGGGCGAAGCGCCGCGCAACGGCTGTTTCGTCACGAGCAATTCATTTTGATTCGCCGTCGGACGTTCAATCTTTTCAACGTTGTCTTTAGGCTTAGTTGTTTTGTTAGTCGGCAGCACTTCGGCGTCAAGCGGCGGCTTGGGTTTGGCGGTTTCAACTTCTACGTTATTGACGGACTCGGTTGATTCGCCGACGAACGCGACCGGCTTGGGTTTCGTGAAACTCAATTGCGAAGCCGAGATCACACTGACCTCAATCGCGCCGCCTTGCCCGCCATCGCCTTCGCCCGCCGCGATCAGTTCCATCGCCAGCGGCGCGCGGAAGTACCAACCCAACGCGAGTAGCAAAAGGCTGTGCGCGATGAATGACATTGCGTACCAGCGCCATGCTTCGTTTTGCTGATTCAAAGTTGCTGCTCTCATTCCAAACTAAACGAGCAGCGCGAAGCGTGTCCGTAGCCCGACCGTTAGCGAGGGCTAC
>JAYSVR010000353.1:0-4811 GCA_043718445.1 Acidobacteriota bacterium
TCGGCATGCACGAAGCAGGCGTCATTGATAAACAAACGATGCGCAGCTTCGATCATTCCTGCCTGACGCCGATTCGTGAGTTTACGCCGGAAGAAATTCGAGCGTTGCGCGAACGCGAAGAAGTGAGCCAATCGGTTTTTGCGCGCTATCTGAACGTGACCAATGATTACGTGAGCAAGTGGGAGCGCGGCGAAAAGAAACCTGCCGGACCTTCTCTCAAACTGTTGTCGCTGATCGAGAGGCACGGATTGGAAGCAATCGCGTAAAGCGTGACCATGTCGTTTGCCTTATCGTCTAGCAAAAATTATAAATTTTACTTCCGGCGCAAGATGGGCAAGGATCGCCGACTTAAATTTCAGGCACGCTCTCTTCGCTTCTCACAAAAGCATTCATAAAACATACGGGCAACGAGCCGCCGTGCCGTTGCGCAACTATCGAAATGGAGTGGGTTAGTTAATGTCTACCTCAACAGTAGAAGAGTATTCAAAAACGACGCAGGTCGAAGAACTGGAAACCGTTACCATTCGCTTTTGCGGCGATTCGGGCGATGGTATGCAATTGACCGGCACGCAATTCACCTCAACGGCGGCGATTTTCGGTAACGATATTTCTACGTTGCCTGACTTTCCGGCAGAGATTCGCGCGCCGCAAGGCAGCTTGCCGGGCGTATCGGGTTTTCAGTTGAATTTCAGCAGCCGCGAAATTTTTACGCCGGGCGACGAACTCAACGCACTGATTGCGATGAATCCTGCCGCGCTCAAAACCAACATCGCCGATCTGGAACAGGGCGGCATCCTGTTGGTAAACGAAAACGAATTCAACGCGGCCAATTTCAAGAAAGCCAGCATCGCGTCGAATCCGCTCGAAGACGGCAGCTTGAGCGGTTATCGCGTCTTCAAGTTGCCGATTACCGACCTGACGTTGAAAGCCGTCGAAGCCTCTAAGCTGCCCTTCAAGATCGCCGAACGCGCGAAGAATTTTTACGCGCTAGGTTTGGTCTATTGGCTCTATGACCGCGCGCTTGATCAAACCGAAACGTGGATTCAAGAGAAGTTCGGCAACAAGCCTGAACTCGCTGAATCAAACTTGGCGGCGTTGCGGGCTGGTTATAATTACGCCGACACGACTGAAATTTTCACGACGCATTACCGCGTCAGCAAAGCCAAAATCAAGCCGGGCAAATATCGCAACATCACGGGCAATCAAGCCACCGCGATTGGATTTATCACCGCCGCAAATCTGGCGGGCTTGCCATTGTTTTATGGCAGCTATCCGATCACTCCCGCGTCTGACGTATTGCACGAACTCGCCAAGCACAAACATTTCGGCGTCAAAACCTTTCAGGCCGAAGACGAAATTGCGGCCATCGGTTCGGCGATTGGCGCAGCCTTTACGGGCAGCTTGGGCTTGACGGGTACAAGCGGGCCGGGCGTCGCGTTGAAATCCGAAGCGATTGGCTTGGCGGTGATGACTGAACTTCCGCTGGTCATCATTAACGTACAGCGTGGCGGCCCTTCGACCGGATTGCCGACCAAAACCGAGCAATCCGATTTGCTGCAAGCCATGTTCGGACGCAACGGCGAATGTCCCGTAGGCATTGTCGCAGCAGCTACGCCTGCTGATTGTTTTAACATGGCGGTCGAAGCCGTACGTCTGGCGACGACCTATATGACCCCCGTGTTCTTCTTGTCAGATGGCTATCTTGGCAATGGTTCCGAGCCATGGTTGGTTCCGAGTATGGACAGCCTGCCAAAGATGAAAGTCACGTTCCGCACCGAAGCAGAAGGCTTCATGCCTTACGCGCGTGCCGAACGCACGCTGGCGCGTCCGTGGGCGGTGCCGGGTACGCCTGGACTCGAACACCGCATCGGCGGCATCGAAAAACAAAACATCACCGGCAACGTCAATTACGAACCCGAAAATCACGAATTCATGGTGCATTTGCGGCAAGAGAAAATTGACCGTATGGCGCAAGACATTCCGCTGCTCGAAGTCAACGGCGAAGCCAAAGGTAAAGTCCTCGTGTTGGGTTGGGGCTCGACTTACGGCGCTATTGCCACGGCGGTCGAACAGTTGCAGGCCGAAGGCAAAAGCGTAGCGAGCGCGCACTTGCGTTACCTGAACCCCTTCCCGTCGAATTTGGGCGAAGTGCTGAAGAGCTTCGAAACCGTCATCATCCCCGAATTGAATATGGGGCAACTGGCTTTGCTCATCCGCGCGAAGTTTTTGGTGGACGCGGTGAGCTACAGCAAGATTCAGGGCAAGCCGTTCAAGGTGACGGAGTTGGTGAAAAAGATCAAAGAGCATCTATAAAAAGGTCGAATTCATAAATTTCAAGAGTTCTTACAACTGAGTTAAGGAAAAGCAATGAGTGAACACGTGAATGGTACAAATGGCACGAACGGTGCGAATGGCAGCAATGGTACGCCGATCAAACTGACGCGGCAGGATTTCGTGACCAATCAGGAAGTGCGTTGGTGTCCGGGGTGCGGCGATTATTCAATTCTCGCCCAAGTGCAAAAAGTCATGCCGGAACTTGGCATTGCGAAAGAAAAGATCGTCTTCATTTCGGGCATCGGCTGTTCGAGCCGGTTTCCGTATTACATGAACACCTACGGCTTTCACACGATTCACGGACGCGCGCCGGCGATTGCGACCGGCGTCAAAGCGGCGAATCCTGATTTGCAGGTGTGGGTCATCACGGGCGATGGCGATTCGCTTTCGATTGGCGGCAATCATTTCATTCACGCGCTACGCCGCAATGTGAACCTGAAAATCATTCTGTTCAACAATCGCATTTACGGGCTGACGAAAGGCCAGTACTCGCCGACTTCTGAGTTAGGCAAGATCAACAAGTCTGCGCCGATGGGTACGATTGATTATCCGCTCAATCCGTTGAGCGTAGGCTTCGCTGCCGAAGCGACCTTCATCGGACGTTCGATGGATACCGATCCGAAACATCTTTCGGCGATGGTAGACCGGCTGGCGAAGCACAAAGGTTCAGGCTTTTTGGAAGTCTATCAGAACTGCAACATCTTCAATGACGGCGCTTTCAAATCGTTCAGCGACCGCGAAGTCAAAGACGAACGGATGCTTTATCTCGAACACGGCAAACCCATTCTCATCGGCAAAGACAAAGCCAAAGGCATTCGCATCAACCGGCAAACGCTCGCGCCTGAAATCGTCACTCTTGGGCAAGACGGCGTGACTTTAGACGACATCATTGTGCATGATGAACACGCGAATGAACCTTATCTCGCAATGATCTTAGGCCGCATGCAGTTCCCTGAATTTCCCGTTCCGATGGGCATCTTCCGGGCGGTTGAACGGCCTACGTATGAAGATATGTTGACGGAACAAGTTAACACTGCCATCGCCAAACGCGGCGCGGGCAGCATCGAAAAGCTGCTCAACAGCGGCGAAACCTGGACGATCAGTTAAGTGCGGAGTGCGGAGTGCGGAGTGCGGAATTTCTGAGTTAGATATTTTGCCTCGGCCAATGCGTTCCGATTTGAAAACTCTTTAGTGAATGCTTGAGCTTGGCTTGCGGTTTTCTACTCCGCACTCCGCACTCCGCATTCCGCATTCAAAATATGTCTTTTCTTTCTGACATTCTCGATACGGTTAAAGAAGTTATTTATGTCGCCAAGTCTACGGCGCAAGGCATGAGCGTGACGCTGAGTCACATTCCAGGCAAGAAGGATACGGTCAGTTATCCTGAAGAGCCGGTGCAGATGTTTCGGCGCTTTCGCGGCGAACACTATTTGGGCGTAGACGAAAACGGCAAGGAACTTTGCGTTTCTTGTTTTCTGTGCGCGGCGGCTTGTCCGGCGGATGCGATTTATATCGAAGGCGCTGACGACCCACGGCCTTACGAAGAACGCATTTCGCAAGACCATCGTTACGCGAAGGTCTATCAGATTGATTACGGTCGTTGCATCCTCTGCGGCTTTTGCGTAGACGCTTGTCCGACCGATGCGATTAATCACGGACATAACTTCGAATGGGCAGTTCTCACGCCGGGCGAGTTGACCAAAGACAAAGAATACTTGCTGGCGAATTACTGGCGCGAACCGGATGTGACGCCAAACGCGAAGCAAAAAGTACGCGCCGAAGCATTGGTGGCGAAACATCCGCACGAGCCGTTCAATCTGGTGCTGGTTGACTAAGCCCTGAAGCTGAATTGTATTTTGCAAGACGCCGAACCGTTTGCTGACGAAGCAAGACGGTTCGGCGTTCGTGCTTGGGGCGAAGAAGAAACATTCGCCAAAAGGGCGGAAAAAGCGTCGTCAAAAATCCTCTAAAGCAAAGAAATAGATAGGCTTAAGTGCTATAGGTACCCTCCGAAAAAACTTTTTGACAGACCCAGACCTATCCGTTATAGTCCGGCACTCGTTTGGCGAATCCCGCAAAAGTTTTAGAGAACAAGTTGAGCAACGTAACCGTTTTGCGCCGGTTTACGTGACTTTTCGTACTCTGCAAGTGTGTTCTCTTCAGACATCCCCGGGGGAGCGCCAAAATCACTTGTGGAGGTCGAGAACAGTCAACGATGAAATCGGCTATTGCTGAGGTGGTACAAACCTACGGCATCGAAAATTGGGGAGCGGGTTATTTTGACGTAAATGCCAAAGGCAATCTCACCGTACACCCCGCTGAAGGCGACGCGCGCAGCGCCGATGTCAAAAAAATCGTAGACGAGTTGATCGCAAGGCGCGTCAAGCTCCCTATCCTGCTTCGCTTCCCGCAGCTTTTCGGCAGCCAGGTTCGCAAGATGAACCAATCCTTCCGCACCGCGATGAAGGAGTTCGATT
>JAYSVR010000354.1:0-1686 GCA_043718445.1 Acidobacteriota bacterium
GATTGACATAGTTTTGCTCCTTTGTCTTTGAGACGGCAATGCCGTAACTCTCTGATAAATCAACAGTTATGTCAAAAAGGTTCTCGGATAGCCTCTAAGTGTTGACAAGCCGCCCAGCGTGTGCGGTCAATGCGTCAAGCGCAGTCGAAGCACAAGGAAAACTATGCGCTTTGCGCGAGGGAAAGGGGATACGGTATGGTTGCTTTGAGGAGTTAAAACGATGTCAGCACTGCCCAAAATTCAATATTCGATGGAAGATTACTTCGCGCTGGAGCGTAACTCAGTCGAGCGTTACGAGTGGTGGAAAGGCGAAGTCTTTGCGATGAACGGTGTGAGTCGGCAACACGCGCTGATTGAAACGAACCTCACGCTGGAATTAGGCGCGCGATTGCGGCAAAGCGGTTGCCAGCTTTTCCCGGCTAATATGCGCCTTAAAGTTCCAAGCATGCCGCCTTATCGTTACAGCGATTTATCGGCCTTATGCGGAGAAGCCCAGTTTGAACAAATTGGCGGCGTAGATGTATTGACCAATCCCAGCCTGATTGTCGAAGTGCTTTCGCCTTCGACTGAGTCTTATGATCGCGGGGACAAGTTCACGCAATACAAATCCATCCCTTCCTTGCGGGAATATCTGTTAGTCGCCCAGCATCGTTCGCACGTTACGCATTTCGTCCAGCACGTCAAAGAAGGGCAAGCCGATAACGAATGGCTGCAACACGAATATAACAGCCTGACTGACAGCGTATCGTTGGTGACGCTCAACGTTGCCTTCACGTTGGCTGAAGTTTACCAATTCATCACCTTTGATCTGCCGAGCCTCCCACTGAAGTTAGTCGAGCCGAGCCAACCGTAACTCATCATCCCGCAGCTAAACCATGTGTTGCCTACGCCTATGAACCGTTAGCGCAACACACTCTCAAGCGCGCCCAGCAATTGTTCGACGGAGTAAGGCTTGGCGAGGAAGACGCCGAAGCCGAGTTTGTTCGCTTCGGCGTGTTGGCCTGAAAGTTTGACGCCGGTCGTGACGATGATTTGTACATTGGGGTTGAGGTCGCGCATTTTGCGAATGGCGGTGACGCCGTCCATTTTGGGCATCATCAGGTCGGTCAGTACGGCTTTGATTTCGTGCTGGCGCTCGGCGTAAACCTCTAGCGCCTCTTGCCCGTCAGCCGCCATGACCACCGTGTAACCATGCGATATTAACGTAGCCTCGACGACTTCGCGGATGTTGTCTTCGTCATCCACGACCAGAATGAGTTCGCCGTTGCCGGTGGCGGCGGCGACGGCGTCGTCTTCGGCTTTGGCTTCGGCGGCGGCGGCGCTGGCGGGTAAATAGATTTTGAACTGCGTGCCTTTGTTGACTTCGCTGTGAACGTCAATGAATCCGCCGTGGCTGCGCACGATGCCGATGGCAATCGAGAGGCCGAGGCCCGTGCCTTTGCCCTGCTCTTTCGTCGTGAAAAACGGATCGAAGATGCGGTCTAGAATATCCGCCGGAATGCCGGTGCCGGTGTCGGCGACGGTGAGGCGAATGAAACGACCGGGGACGGCTCCGGCTTGGGTGAGCAAGTCGGTTTCAGTGAGGTGTACGTCTTCGAGTTCGATTTTGAGCTTGCCGCCTTGCGGCATGGCGTCGCGCGCATTGAGGCAGAAATTCATCAGCATCTGGTTCAATTGCGTCATGTC
>JAYSVR010000355.1:0-4801 GCA_043718445.1 Acidobacteriota bacterium
CCCCATACATAAAGGCCAAAGCCGCCTACGATCAGCAACAGCGCGACGACCGCAATCAAAATCCCACGAATCATAATTTGAATTCTCCTCTTGAGTTTGAGCCCGAAATTGAATTGGACAACGGCAATATCATCAAGCGCGCTCTCTGGCATCGTCAATCACACCAGATTGCCGCGCCCGGCTTGCTCGCGTTCGATGGCTTCAAACAAAGCCTTGAAATTGCCTTTGCCGAAACCCTGACAGCCCTTGCGCTGGATGATCTCAAAAAACAACGTGGGCCGGTCTTCTACCGGTTTGGTGAATAGTTGCAGCAAGTAACCTTCGTCATCACGGTCAACCAGAATGCGCAAGCCGCGCAGCGTTTCGAGGTCTTCGTCAATCAGGCCGACGCGCGCGTTGAGCAATTCGTAATAAGTGTCCGGCACGTCGAGAAAGTCTACGCCGTTCGCGCGCAGTTGCCTGATGCTGGCGATGATGTCGGTCGTGAGCAAGGCGATGTGCTGCACGCCGGGGCTTTGATAAAACTCGGTGTATTCCTCGATCTGACTCTTGCGCTTGCCTGGCGCGGGTTCGTTGATCGGGAACTTGATGCTGCGCGAATGGTTCGCCATCACTACGCTGTTGAGCGCGGTGAAATCGGTCGAAATATCCTTGTCGTCAAACGTCATAAACCGCTCGAAGCCGAATACACGCTGATACCATTCTTCCCAATGTTGCATCTTGCCGAACTCTACGTTGGCGACGAAATGATCGAGCCTTAGCAACTTGCCTGGGCCCGCATTGCGCCCCGGCGCTTTCGATTCGACAAACTCAGGAAAAAACGGCCCGTCGTAATTCGGCTTGGAAAAAAACGAATGAATCGTGTCGCCATAAACTTTCACCGCCGCGCGCCGCGCTTCGCCGCGTTCAGTCTTGATCGTGTAAGGCGCAACCGCCGCCGTAGCCCCGCGCCGCACCGCTTCGTCAAACGCGAAGTCTGCGTCGTCAACTTCCAGCGCAATGTCGCGTACGCCGTCACCGTGCTGAAAGATGTGCGCGCTGGCCTTGTCGAGCGACGTATACGGCGTCGTCAGCAACAGCTTGAACGTACCTTGTTGCAACCCATACGAACACTGCTCGCGGTTGCCGGTTTCGAGTCCGGTGTAAGCGACACGCTCAAAGCCGAACGCATTCCGATAAAAATAATCAGCCTGCTTGGCGTTGCCGACGTAAAGTTCGATGTGGTGGACTTGGCGAATTTTTAAGGGATTATTGCTGCTCATAAAATTTCTCCTTCAGCGATTTCTTAGCCAACGTCGCCGTTCTGCGATTCGTTTCCTGTCATTCAATTGCAATAGCTTGATGGTCGTACGCCCTTCCGCTGTCAGCCCATTGAGTAAGCTGTACTCAAAAGCGAAATGCTCACTCCAACTTTGCGCTCGTGGGTTGAACAAGAAGCTGAATTGTCTTGTGAGCGGATCGAAAGAGCCAAGATCGGTGCCTTTGTGACGGTTGCAGCGCCAACACGTGAAAGCCAGATTGCTCTCAGTTGTCAGCCCACCATGTTTTTCAGCGATCACATGGTCGAGTTCGTGCGGCAACAGAAAGCTCAACCGCGCCGGTTGCAAGCAATACTCACAACGTTCAGCCGCGCGTTCGGTAGCCAGTCGGCGAAGTTCAGTTGGAATATACGTGCTGCTCACTGCGCTCCGTTCAAGTAAGGCAACGCGCCGGCTTTTGCCATCACGACCAAATGCTCGATGTCTTCGTAATCATCAAGCTCGGCTTGCTCCGTTGGTGTGAGTTGATTCGTTCGCTCTTTTGCTAGCAACGTTCTGACACGCTCTGCCATTTCCGGCGTAGGGCCAAAGGCCGCAATTTGTTCCGGTGTAGGCTCGCTTGCCAAAAAGCGCAGCACGTAACGATACGTTTGAGCAGACAGCGGCGGCTGGCTGAGGCTTTGTGAAAGCAATTCCGGCAAGCGTGCCTTTTCATAGCTCAATTGTTCGGATAGCTCGTCTGATACTTCAATAGTGATTGCATGCATTATGTTTCCTCCCGTTAGTCAGCTCGCCAGATGAATGGTTCTTTCTTCTGCTTGATAAGTGCTGACGGCAATCTGATAAAGCTCAATTAGCAGAACATCGCCGCGATGTCGCTTGGTAACATCTGGCCCTTCAGCCCAAAGCGGCGGGTAGATAAAGAAAGCACGGTCGCCAGCGAGCGGTATTACTTCGGCTTGCCAACCTGCCCAGCGAAAGCCTTCATAGAATTTGTTCAAGTCGCCATTGCAGCAAAACCGCAAAAACTCAGAATAGCTTTTATTCAAATTTTCCCAAGCCAATGTGTCCGGCGCGTGGTAATAAACCTTTCCGTGGCTTTCGCCCAACGCTCCACCATTAAGCGCGAAGAAACCGCCTAACACATCGTCAGCAAACAAAACGTATTCCGCTGGTTTCACGCCGCAGACCTGATTCCAGTGTGGCAAAGAACGCTGCAAGCGCGGATGGCCTGAGCCGAGAATGCGTATCCAACCATCATCTATCAGCAATCCGCCCGATTCATAAATGATCGCGCCCATTGGCGAGCGCGTAGTGACTTGAGTGGCATAAAGTGCATCGCCGCGTTGCGCTTCGTTGACAGGCAAAATCTCAACTGCGTTGGTCGCTGCCGCCACCCATTCATTCACCAGCGGCCACGCGCTGTCGTCTTTGATGATGAGTTCGATGAGAGGTTTCATTTCACAAAAGCGGAAACAACTTTCACCAATTCACGCGGCTGGTCGTTTTGAATCCAATGCCCCGCGTTTTTGATAATTGCCATCTGACCGTTTTTCAATTTCTTTTCGGCTACGTTGCTGACGTGTTGTTGAAACTCTTTGAGTACCGCTTCGCTCGCGCCTGCGCTCGCGGGTGGAGCGCCGACAATCAACAACACAGGCGCGCTCACCGCAGCATAAAGCGTCTCGGCGTCATAGCCACGAATCGCCTTTTCCAATGCGGCGAAGCGTTCGCATTCAGCACGCGCAGCCTTGCACAGCGGCGCGGGTTGCGCGTTGGCGGGAGCCTCGCGTTTGGGAAAGAAACCGCCTTCGAGCAACACCAGTGAGCGAACGAGTTGCGGATGTTGAGCCGCACAAGTCAGTGCGACTTCGCCACCGAACGAATGTCCGATCAAGATGACGGAGCCGAGTTGCAGCTTTTCAATGAACGCTGCCACATCTTGCGCGAGCGTTTGATGTTCGTAACTGTCAACCGGCTTGGCGCTGCGTCCCGAACCTCGACGGTCTAACGCGAAAACGCGATGCTCACGCGCCAGCAACGGAGCCAAACGATTCCACACGCTAACGTCGTCATACAGCCCATGTACCAAAACCACTGGCACGCCTTGTTTGCCCCAAGTTCGGTAATGGAGGCGCAGGCCGTTAGTTTCGACAAAAAGGGAGGTGCTTTTTGCGCGTGGTTTTTGCCCGTAGGCATGAGAATAACCGCTGCAAAGAAACAAGGTGAATGCAATCGAGTAGATAAGAAATTTCATCGCAACCAAAGGTAGTTTTCATTGCCCGCGCAATACTTGCTTCACACTCACATCAATCGGATCAACGTCAATGATGACATCGCCGCCGCGCTTCAAAACATAATCTTTCGGGCCGTAGTTAATTCGCCAGAAGGGATTGTCCAGCGTAGTTTGTGTGACAGAAACCAACGACCGGCTTAGGTCTACGCCTAGTTCTACCGCACGCCGATTAGCAGCGGCGACGATGCGCGCGAACTGAACGGCTAACTCATCCTGTAAAACATCTGCGGTTAATACTGCTGCCATAGGTTCTCCTATTCGTTCTCAAACAAGATTTCGGTATCGGCTAACTCGCGCACTTGTCCGGCGGGAGTTACCAGAAAGATCGTTTCGGTCGAGATGACAAACTCTCCGACGTAGTTTGCGCCTTTCAGATTGCGGTCGTTTCGCACCGCGCGTTTATCTGTGTCGCTCGGTTCCTGTAAGTAATCGTCGCCCGTGTTTGGGTGCGTGTGAAACGTGGCAACGATCTCGCAGTTTTCAAACTGGCAGTTGCGATGCGGCGGTACGTCATGCTGTCTTGCTCACCGTGTTTCCAACGCGCTACGCGCAAGTTGCCGTCATCCTTACGCAAGATAAAGCCGCCTTCTTCGTGTCCGTCAGTCACTCCCGGATTTGAATCAAGCCAAGCCTGTTGTGCAACGCGGCTAACACAACAGCGTCGTTTAAAATAAGAGAGTGCGGCTTGGGCATAAGGCGATTATAAACCTCTTGTTAGTCAGTCTTACCAAACCGCACTCGGCACGCTCACCGGAGCCACCGCCAAATCGCCGGTCTGGCCGAACGAGCGGATGAAGTCGCGCGTGACTTCTTTCAGATAGGCATACGAAGGAATCACAAACAGCAGCGGCTGCATGTCGGAGTAGTTGTAATCGGTGTCCAGCACTTCGGCCAGCTTGAAGGGGCGGCGTTCGACGGCGGGCGAAAAGGCGTGTTCAAGTTCGCCGTAAGAAGACAGCAGCCCTGCGCCGAAAGCCTTGATTTCACTTCCTTCTTCGATCAAGCCGAACTCGACGGTGAACCAATAGAGGCGTCCGAGTTGTTCGAGTTGATCGTTGGTCGCGCGGATTGCGCCTTTGCCTACGGCTTGCGAGAAGTCGGCGAAATCGGGATGGGTGAACGCGGGTACGTGGCCGATGAGTTCGTGGACTACGTCGGGTTCGGGCGTGTAATCAGGCCGCGAGTGATGCCGCACGTATTGCGTCGAAAGCATCGTGCGCCGCGCCAGCCAACTCAAAAAGCCGCG
>JAYSVR010000356.1:0-4801 GCA_043718445.1 Acidobacteriota bacterium
CGCCGCTACGACCAATTGCCACTCAGCCGTTGACGAACAACCGATCGCCCCGACCTTGCCGTTCGACCATGACTGCGACGAAATCCATTTCAGCGCGTCATCGCCGTCGGTGAGCGGCGGGCCGAGAATGTCGTAATTGCCTTCGCTGAAAAAATGCCCGCGTTCATTCATCGTGATGTGCGCGTAGCCGCGCTTGACGGCTTCGATCACGCTGCTCATATCTCGCACCGCGCCGTTGCGCACGTCCCAATAGTTGAAGTTGTAAGGCGTGCGCGAAAAGACCGTCGGGTATTTTTTCGTTGTGTCTTTGGGACGATAAAGATCAGCCGCCATCCGCTTGCCGTCGCGCATCGGAATCATCAGCTTGCGTTCGACGATGGCGATGGATTGCAACTCGGCTTCGATGGCGTTGCGCCGTTCGCGCATTTCGGGCGTCATCGTGCCGCCGCGTCCTTGTCCGAACGTGCCGCGCATCGTGAATGCGAAGCCAAGTCCGACGAGCATCAATGTCCAGAAAATTTTCTTTCGCATGGGTGTTCCTTTCGGGGGGAAGGTGTTTCGAGAGCTACATGTTTTTGGGTTAATAAATGACGGCGTTTCTATCGCACGACTTGAGACAATTCGTCAAAGGTTTGCCCGCAGTTCGTCAGTGCCGCGCCTTGCGCCGCTTTGCCGCATCGTTTTTAATCACGCTTACTTTTTTCCCATCATCATTTTAAGTGTTTGGTCAGGAGGCTTGCGCAATGTTTTCCCAACGCATTTTGGGCTTATTCGTTTTGTGTCTGGCGTTATTCGTCGTGGCGTGTGGTGGTTCAGAGCCGGTTGCACCCGGCAAACCGGCTTATCAGAAAACCGGACAGGAAGGCCGCGTAGTCGGTACGATCAACTTAACCGGGCAGCCGCCTGCGCCGCGTGTGGTTTCGATGAATGCCGACCCGGTGTGCAACGCGCAGGGCACTTACGCGAGTGACGAAGTCGTCGCGAACAACGGCAAGCTGCAAAACGTATTCGTTTACGTGAAAAGCGGCTTGCCCGCCAACCTATCCTTTCCGCCCGAACAAGCCGAAGTCGCCTTGCAACAAAAGGGCTGTCGTTACGTGCCGCACGTGTTGGGCATTCACACGGGCGCGATGCTGTCAGTACAAAGCAGCGACGACACGACGCATAACGTACACCCCAAACCCGCCACCAACCGTGAGTGGGATACGAACATCCTGCCCGGCGCTGACCCGTTCAAACGGCAATTCAAACAAGCTGAAGTTATGATTCCGGTGAAATGCGGCGTGCATGTCTGGATGTCGGCGTGGGTGGGCGTACTCGATCATCCGTTCTTTGCCGTGACTGATGCGCAGGGGAGCTTCACGCTCGCGGGCTTGCCGCCGGGCGATTACGAAGTTGAAGCGTGGCACGAGACTTACAAAGCGCAAACGCTCAAGGTGAAAGTCGCAGCCAGCGGCGAAGCCAAAGCTGATTTCACTTATAACTCGGCGACGGCTTATCAACCTGGCAAGCTGGTTGCGCAACCCGCTGTGATCTTGCCGTAAATCCATTCGGCAGGCAGTGACGAATACGCAAGCATTATGGCAACAACTTCGGCAAAGAAACCTGCACTCGACGAATCTTTTATCGGCAGCGGTGGCGGCGACATTGATGACATTGATGATGTATTGAAAACGCTCGGCGGAGGCGGCAACGAAGGCGGAAGACGCCAACCTGAGCGCACGCCGCCGCCCGAAGGCTATCGCTTAGTGATGTTGCTCACGCTCGTGGGCGTCACGGCGCTTTTTGTCACGCTGGTGATTGTTTATATCTGGCTGGGCGCAAAAGATCAGGAACTCACTACGCCTAAACTTTTCTGGATCAGCACGGGCGTCGTTACGCTGTGCAGCCTGACGCTCGAAATCGCGCGGCGTCAATTGCGCCAACGCCAAGAGCGCGGCTTTCAAGTGTGGCTATACGCGACGTTGGGCTTGGGCTTGTTCTTCCTGGCGACGCAATACGTAGCCTTGCGGCAACTCGCGGCTGCCGGATTTTTCGCGGGCAAAAACCTGCGCGCGTGGCTCGCGTTTTTCATCACGGCTACGCATGCGGCGCATCTGGTCGGCGGATTACTCGCGTTGATTTATCTCATCACTAAAAGCCGTTACGGTGATTGGACGGCGTTGCGTCGTCGGCTTTCGCTCGACGGCACGATTCTCTATTGGCATTTCATTGATGTGCTGTGGCTGTTTCTGTTCAGCATGATGTTTTTGTGGAAGTAGCTTTATGACGCTGACTGACTTACCTGCTTTGAACGCTTGCCTCAACGCGACGAGTGCGACGTTGTTGGTCGTTGGTTACGGATTGATTCGGCAAAAGAAAATTTTTGCGCATCGCCTGTGTATGAGCGCGGCGTTTCTGACTTCGACGTTGTTTCTGGCTTCTTATCTTTACTATCACTTTCATCACGGCTCGACGAAATTTCAGGGGCAAGGCGCGATTCGTTTAGTGTATTTCGCCATCCTGCTGACGCATACGATATTGGCGGTCGTCATCGTACCGCTGATTTTCATGACCTTCGCCCGCGCGCTGGGCGGAAATTTTCAAAGACACAAAGCCATCGCGCGTTGGACGCTGCCCGCCTGGCTTTACGTCTCAGTCACGGGCGTGATTGTTTACCTCATGCTTTATCGGCTTTATTGACCGTTCAGCGAATCGCTATCCGCAAGGTGTTGGTCAACTTCCCGTCAATGGTCATAGCAAAATCCACTTCACCTCGTCCGACCAATGCACGAGGAATACGGATATTGGTCTGGTCAAGCCCCGCGAGCGTGCCTTGTGAGCCTGCGTAAAGCACCTCAGAGTTCATACCGCCGATGCTCGCGGTTAATGGGTTTCCATTATTACGGCGACGAAAACCTGTTCCGTATTGAATCAGAAACACATTTTCTCCTGCCACTCCCAAGTCAATTGGGATGGCAATAAATTTGTTTTGAGCGGAGTCATAGCGCGCGAGCGGTTCGTAAACCTGCGAGCCATCGGCTCGCACTCTCAAGGCATCAGCCGCTGCCAGCCCGCGTCCGCTAGCATTGATTGAAAACAAACCTGGACTGGTATTAACAATCTGCACGGTTTGTTCAGCGACGGCCTCGCCGTTCAAGAAAGCAAAAACAGTTGCCGTACCAATCGCCGTATCTGCTGGTACGGCGTAATTGATCTGCCCGGACGAAACAAAAAAGAGCGGAGCCTCGCGCGTCACACCCCGGCTATCAGTGATGCGAACCACTGTGCCCAACATATTGGTAGGCAAGGGCAGCGTTCGCGCGGTGGCGGTTTGCGTAGCCAACCCCAGCCCAAAAGCTGCGACGATCTGTTCCGGTGCTAACGCTTCGGCGCTGTAACTGGCGGCGGATACATTTGCCAAGGCTGCGCGCAAGTTGACCGGATGGGCCGCCGAAGTCGCAGACAAGTAAGCGCCGTCACCGTTATAAATGGCGAGGAAGTTGTATGAGCCTGCCTGCAAAGCTGCGGTCGTGAGAGTTGCGACTCCATTGCTGACCGTTGCCGTGCCGAGTGCGGCTGGCCCGTTATAAAAAGTAATCGTGCCAGTCGGCTTGCCAATGTCTATGAATTCGTCAGACAGCGTGGCTTGTAACGTGAGCGTCCGACCGACGCTGGCTTGCGTGGTCGGCAAAATTGACAGGCGCGGCTGCCATTTGTTGACGTTCAGGGTCAGAGTTTGAGCAGACTGCGCTCCGCAATTATCGCGGGCAATCAGAGTGAAGGTGTGCGTTCCCGCAGGACGTGGATTGCTAATTTGAATCTCCGCAACTCTTGGGTGAGCAGTTGCTGTTCCTAGAAAGCCCGAATTGCTTGAAGGAAGAAGTAGTAAATCAGGAAGTATTGCGCTGTTGTCGCTATGCAAGGTTGTCGGGATTAAACCCACGGAACTACCAAAGCGAGTGTTGAGATTGAGCTGTGGATAGGTCGGCAATGTAGGGAGAGGGTTAGGGGTGACCGTTACATCAATAAATCCAGATGCACTCAACCCTGAACCGTCAGTAACGTTGAGCGTAATGGAATTTCTACCTGTTGTACTTGAGCAAGTCGCCGATAACAGGCCAGAAACAATGCCTTCATTGTTCACAACACTTGTTTCTAGATTGGTCAAGATAATGCCAGGTGAAGTAGAGGCTGCTGCAATAGTTAAATTTCGAGGAATGGTTTCAGCGTCGCTAACAGCCATAAGATTGATGCGAGTTCCTGGGTTTGCTTGCGAAATGCTGATGCCTGAAATTGGCGTTGCAACGGGTTGGCGATTCGGCCCAGCGCATTTGCCATTGCTGCCAGCGTTGTAAATAGATTGAACGTCTAAAGAAGATATAGGCTGGTTATAGGCACTAAATTCATCAATAATTCCATCGAAGTTGTTTTCTGTAGGTTTTATGAGCAAAGTGCTTGAGCGTGAGCCAAGTTTCAGTGGCCCTACTCCTGATGCAATATTTCCAGTGACACCGGTTAAAATTCTTGTTAGCTGCCCATTGATGTACGCACGTACTGTAGATCCATCATAACTCAACGCGACATGTGACCACGTGTTAATAGGAAGCGTGCCACCGCCCCTAACCCATCCACTTTGATCGTTAGGCAGTCCGTTTAGTCCGTTCAACGCAAAGATGAATTCCCCGGGAAAGATTGATCCAGGAAAACCTAATGCATTTCCTCCTATAGAACCTGTTTGCAGTTTAATGAAAACCGAGATTGAATGGAGAAATGGCTTATACAACGAACATAACCGTCCCGCAATTCGAGTTGATAGACC
>JAYSVR010000357.1:0-15870 GCA_043718445.1 Acidobacteriota bacterium
GCGGACTAAAGTCCACACAACGTCTCACAGGCTGAAGCCTGCGCCACGTTTGCCGATTGTCCACAACGCCTCTCGCCTTTATGATGGCGAGCAAATCTCGCATTCCACTATTTCACATTCATCTGGTTTAACACGGCACACTGAAACGGTGTGTCGGCAAAGGGAGTCTTGCAAGTGAAGCATCGAAAGTTTTCGCAAGTTTTAGGGCTGTCGTTGTTGGTACTTTTTGTGATCGCTATGGCGTTCGTACCCGCGCGGCAAGCGCAAAGCGATAAGCCCGCTGATTGGTTGACCGATGGCGGCGACATCGAACGCACCGCGTGGCAGCGCAACGAAAAACTCATCAGCACCGCTTCGGTCAAAAACATGAAGCTGCTCTGGAAGACCAGGCTCGACAACGAGCCGCGCCAGATGCACAACCTGTTGCCGGTGTTAATTGCCGGACGCGTCACGACCGACAAAGGGCCGAAAGAGATCGTGCTGGCGACGGGCGTGACTGACAATCTTTATGCAATGGACGCCGCGAATGGCGAAATCTTATGGCGGCATCGTTTCGCCACTGATTGGGTCGCTCCCGTCGGCGGACGCGGCGCGGGCATCTTGTGTCCGGGCGGCATTACGGCGACGCCGGTGATTGGCGCGACCGACACGCCGGGCAAATACATCGTCTATGCCGCCGCGTGGGATGGCACGTTGCGCCGACTGGATTTGGCGACGGGCAAAGAGGTCAAACCGCCCGCGAAATTCATGCCGCCCAACGGCAAACCTTACGCGCTGAATTTGCGCAACAACGTGATTTACGTACACACGGCGCAAGGCTGCGGCGGCAATCCGAACATGGTTTATATCTACGATCTGGCAACTGACGTAGTCGGTTCGTGGGGCCCGGCGGGCGGCGGCATGTGGGGACGCACCGGCGGCGCGATTGATAGCAAAGGCGTGATGTATACCGGCACCGGCGACGGGCCGTGGAATCCTGAAAACGGTGTATACGGCAACGGCATCATTGGCGTAGCGCAAGACCCCGCGACCAAAGCGGGCAAGCTGATGGATTATTTCGGCCCAAAGAACGCCGAGTGGTTGTGGAAGCGCGACCTTGATATGCAGGTGAGTTGTGCGATTTTCAAATACAAAGGCAAAGAGTTGATGGTGGATTCTGGCAAGGAAGGCGTGATGTATTTGATGGATACCGATTCGATTGGCGGCGATGATCACGCGACGACACTTTTCACGACGCCGCTGTTTTGCAACGAAGAAGTGAACTTCGCTTCGGCGGGCGTGTGGGGTTCGTTGGCTACGTGGGAAGACGCGAAAGGTACGCGCTGGGTGCTGACGCCGTTCTGGGGGCCGAAGCATTCGAAATATAAAGTTCCGGTCGAGAACGGCGTCGTCAAAGAAGGCGCGGTGCTGGCTTTCAAAGTGAACGAACGCGCCGGCAAATGGACGCTCGACCCCGCGTGGATTTCGCGCGATATGAATCGCGCCGAACCGCCCGTGATCGCCAACGGCGTGATCTTCGCTTACGGCAGCGGCGAAGACACTGCGCAGGCGGCCTTCGACATCGGACTCGCTTATAACAATCAAACGAACTTGCGCCTCGTTAACTCGACCAAAGCCGTCTTGTATGCGCTCGACGCGCAAACCGGCAAGCAGCTCTGGGACAGCGGCAACGCGATTGCTTCGTGGAGCCACTGGGGCGGGCTGTCGGTGGCGAACGGCAAGGTCTATATCAACACGTTTGACGGTTATCAGTATTGCTTTGGGATTCCGAATGGTGCGGCGCAATCGGCGAGTAAATAGCGTTCGAAAAAAAGGCTGAGGTAGTAACTCAATGGCATACAGCAGTTTTTCGCTGAAAGATGTAAAGCAAAAGCTCGGCGTTCAGGTCGTAGAGAACCAGAAGCTGTTTGCGAATGTGCCTGAAATCGAACCCAGTCCTTTCTTGCGCACGATGCTGGAAAAATATGTTCCGCTGGCGTTGGCGATCAATACAGAAAAGTCGCGTTCGGAATGGATCATCGCGCCGATACTCGCGGAACTCCGCGATCAATTGCTCAATCAGATCAGCATCTTTTCGGGCAAGAAATTCGATGTTGACGCCTCACGCGGGCTGGATGGTTTTTGCGATTACCTGATTAGCCGAGGCACTGAGCAGTATTACATTGCCGCGCCGGTGTTTGCGATTGTCGAAGCCAAAAACGAAGACATCGTGCAAGGCTTCGGCCAGTGCATTGCCACGATGGTGGGGGCGCGCGTGTTTAACGAACGCGAGCAGTTACCACTGTCTGCGATTTACGGCGCGGTGACGACGGGCAATAACTGGAAGTTTTTGAAGCTGGAAGGCGACACCGCGACGATTGATTTGAATGAGTATTATTTGAAAGAAGTCGAGTTGTTGTTGGGCATCTTTGTTCACATGACACAACTCGCAACTCAAAAAGGATAAGGCGTTATGCTTCAAACTGTCGAAGTGGTTATTGATGAAAAGGGCAGAGTGAAAACGCTGGAGCCAATCAAACTTCCGAAACGGCGGCGCGCCATACTTACGATTCTCAACGAAGAGGATGACGAGGAAAATGTGAACTTGGCAGCTTTGAGCGAATCCGCATTGGCAACGGATTGGCTGCGCCCCGAAGAGGATGAAGCATGGGCACATTTGGGAGAGCTTCCTGCGTTGTGATTTCGTTGGCGATTTAGCTATGAATAAAACTCGCGTGTGTTATTTCGAGAAAGAGGATGTGTTGCATTTGCTGGTAGCTGAAGGGCCGGAAAGCCGTAGCCTTGAATTGAATCCGAACATTACTGTCGAACTAAACGAGCAAAATGAACTGCTTGGCGTTGAGATTTTGCACGCCAGCACATTTTTGCGTGATGCCGTGTTGGAATCCATTCAAGTCCGCACGATGCAGGTACTCGAAGCTCAGGCGGCTTAATCCATAAACAATGAGAAATTACGTAATGAGAAAATTTGTTATTTCAACCTTACTTTTATGCGCTTTGTCAGTGGCTACATTTGCACAGCGTACCGGCCTTGACTGGATGACCGATAGCGCCGACCCCGCGCGTTCGTCGTGGATTCGTTCGGACGGCAAGATCAGAAAAGATTCGGTGAACGCCGACACCTTTAAGTTCCTCTGGAAAATGAAGGTCAAAAATGCGCCGAGGCAGCTTAACAATTTGACTGCGCCCGCCGCGCTAGATCGGCTAATTGGGTTTCGCGGCTTTCGCATGCTTGGGTTTTTTGCGGGCAGCGATGACAACCTGATTACGATTGATACCGACTTAGGGCGGATGGAGTGGGAGAAGAAATTGAAAGTCACGCCTTCGACTTCGCTCAGCACGCTCGCTTGTCCCGGCGGCATCACCACTGGCGTAGCGCGTCCGGCCTTATTCACGATTCCGCCCGCGCCGACCACCGACATCTTTCGCACCGGACGCAATACGCCGGGCAAGAGTGACGTAGGCAAGCCGGGCGAAGGTGCAGTGACCTTAGCCAACGTGCGACCAAATCCGCCGCGTCCGCAAGGGCCGTCGCCAAGTTCGATACCTGTGCAACCGCCGCGCGTTAATACGGCGAATCCGGCTGGTGGGCAGTTGGGCGCGGGGCCGTTTTTGGTTTATGCGCTGGCGAGCGATGGGATGTTGCATTCGCTGCATCTGTCGAACGGCGCTGATTATCAACCGCCTGCTAAATTCATTCCGGCGGGCGCGAATGCGGCGGGCTTGTTGGTGTCTGATCAATACGCTTATGCCGTCACGCAAAACGGATGCAACGGCGCGGCCAATGGCGTGTGGGCGATTGACCTCATCAGCAAAGAAGTCAAATCATTCAACGCGAACGTTGTCGGCTCAACCGGCGCAGCCTTCGACGCCGAGGGCAATGCTTATGTGGCGACTGGCAACGGTGGCGATAAAGCGAATTCGCTGATTGCGCTTGATGGCAAAACGTTGGCGGTCAAAGGTTCGTTTGCGGCGGGGGCTGAGTTCACGACTTCACCGACGGTGTTTGCGCACAAAGACAAAACGATTATCGCCGCCGCCACCAAAGACGGACGCATTCATTTGTTCGATAGCAAGGATATGGGCAATCCTGCCGTATCGTCAGCAGCTACGACGAAAGATTTTGCGCCCGGCGCGTTGGCAAGCTGGCAGGACGTGACGGGTACGCGTTGGATTCTCGCGGGCGTGTCGAGCGCCCAAGCGACGCAGCTTGGTTTCAAAGCCGACAACGGCGCACTCACCAAAGGCGCAGTCGTCGCGTGGAAAGTCGTCGAAGCCAACGGCGCACTCACGCTGCAACCGGCTTGGGCTTCGCGCAATCTGGTCGCGCCGCTGACGCCGACGATCATCAATGGTGTGATCTTTGCGACATCAAGCGGAGAGTTTCAAACGACTGATGCCAAAGTTACAGGGGCACAACGCGCTTTGCGTTCAGGCCGCGCGGTGGTTTACGCGCTTGACGGCATGACCGGCAAAGAGCTTTGGAACAGCGGCACGACGATTACGTCGTTCACGCGCGGCAATGCACTTTCAGGTGGGATGAGCCAGATTTACGTGACGACTTTTGACGGCACGGTTTATACGTTTGGGTTTCCGATGGAGCATTGATTCAATTTGTAGGGAGTTTTCTGAATGAAGTTTTTTCGTATTGGAATTTTGATTTTAACGGTGATCGTTGCCGCGCAATTGATGTTGCGGAATTCATCCGCCAATCAGGCGCGCCCAATGCCAGATGGCGTTGGCAAAGCTGAAACACAAAAGATGTGCGCGACTTGTCATGATCTCGACAAGTCGCTCTCGCTCAAACAAGACCGCAACGGCTGGCAACGCACCGTGGAAAAGATGGTGGCATTCGGCTTGAAAACGACGGATGCTGAAATCACGACGGTGGTTGATTACCTGACGCGCAGCTATCCGGCTGACGACGTGCCGCGTCTGAAAGTGAACAGTGCCGAAGCTCTCGACTTTGAGAGCATCCTTGCGCTCAAGCGTTCGCAGGCGAAAGCCGTGATTGCTTATCGTGAGAAAAACGGCAAGTTCAAATCCATCGCCGACTTGAAAAAAGTCCCAGGCATCGAAGCCGCCAAGCTCGAAGCGAAAAAAGATCGTTTAATTTTTGAATGAACAAAGTTGCCGTCACATTTCTGCTGGCTTTGATCGTGCTGGGCGGTGCAGCGGCTGCGCGCGTGCCGCAGGATTGCGCCGCTTCACTGAGTGCGCTTGAACAAAAAGTCGAAGCGCAACGGAAGCTGCTGTGGGACTGGGCGGGCTTGATTCGTTATGGCAGTGAGAATACCGAACTGCCCAAACCGAAGCCTGAAGAAAACCGCGTCGTATTCATCGGCGACGAGATTCTCGAAAACTGGACGCCGTTTTTTTCTGGCAAGCCATATCTGAATCGCGGCATCGCGGGACAGACTTCGGCGCAAATGCTGGTGCGTTTTAGACAAGACGTCATCAAGCTAAAACCCAAAGTTGTCATCATCGCCGCTGGCACGAACGACATCGCCAGCATTCATTCGCCGATCACACAACAGATGAGCGCCGAGAACATCACTTCGATGGTCGAGTTAGCGAAGGCGAATAACATCAAGGTCGTACTGGCTTCGGTGACGCCGATTTGCGATTGCTTCACGAAACGTTCGGCGTTGCGGCCTTTCGGCAAGATCATCGGCTTGAATAACTGGCTGGAAGAATACGCGACGGCGAGTGGTTCGGTGTATTTGAATTACTACGTGGCGCTGGGCGAAGGCCGGAATCTCAAAAAGCAATTCACTACTGACGGCGTCCTGTTGAATGAAGCGGGTTATGCGGCGATGGCTCCGCTGGCCGAGGCGGCGATTGCACAGGCTTTGGGTGGAAGGAATTGAGGAGGTAAAACATGCCAGTAACTCTTACCATCAATGACGAGTTGGCCAATCTATTGCGGGTACAAGCGCAGACACGGCATGTACCGTTTGAAGAATGGACGATCTCAGTTCTTGGATTGGCCGCGACTCGTCCGCAGGAAACCCAGAACTGGGCGGCGTTGAATCAGCGCCGCTTCGCTTTGATCGGCAAACAATTTTCTACCGGGCTGGATGATGCCGAACGGCAAGAGCTTGAACAACTGCAAGACCGCGTGGCACAACTGTTGGAGCCGTGGGATCGCAAGCTCATTGAAAAATTGGCACCCTACGAAACATTAGTCGAACAGCTTTCTGTTAACGGTACTCATGACTGAATTATCAGCATCACTGATTGCGGGGATTGCGGCTGCTTTTAGTTATCCGCTGACGCCGCACCAAAGGCGGCACGGCCCGCGCGGTTATTTAGATTACGCTTCTTATAAACCGTGGTTGCGTGATGAGTTTGCCTTTCGCTGTGTCTATTGTTTGACGCGCGAGCGTTGGCAACCAGATGGACACGAGAGTTTTGGCGCTGACCATTTCAACCCGCAATCGGTGCAACCAGCCTTGCGCAACGATTACGACAACCTGTTTTATGTTTGCTGTTCCTGCAACGCGGTGCGCAGCTTCTTGCCGTTACCGCTTGATCCGGTGCGGGAAGCCCTGGGCGATCATCTGCAAATAACACCTGACGGAGTTGTGACACCGCGCACGCCGTTGGGCGCACCGTTCATTTCAGTGTGCCAGCTCAATCGTCCTCGGTTGGCTGAATTTCGTCGCCGATTGTTGGCTTTGTTGAAGACGTTGTCTGAGTTTGAAGCGCCTGCTGCTCAAGCTGCTTTGCAAGATTTATTGGCTTATCCGCCAGACCTTCCCGACCTGCGTGCGAAACGCCCGCCGGAAGGGAACGAGCGGCCTGAAGGTATTTCCCAAAGCCATTTTGAACAATGGCTGCGCGGCGCATTACCCGCGACATACTAATTTTCCGATTACTTGATGAGGAGCTAAATCAATGAGCAACCAATTTCCGAAACTGCACAACGCCACCTGGCCTGGCCTGGTTGGCAAAGGCGGCCCCGATTCAGAACCTGTCATCGAATTTGAAAAGATGCTCGATATGACTGCCGCCGCCGAAGTCAACGGCCAGAAATTCGATGGCGTAGACATCTTTCTCTCGCTGCCGCATACCGACGTTGATTCGACCGACGATCAGTTGAAAGAACTAAGCGACCAAGTCGCTGCGCGCGGGCTTGTTATCGGTTCGCTCGTAGCCCCCGTCTGGGGCGCGACCGGCGGCGGTTCCGCGATGGGTTCTGATGAAGAGCGCGCTGCGTTTCTCACGCAAATTCGCAAGTCATGCGAGATCGCGCAAAAGCTCAACGGCCTCGGCATCCGCAAATACGGCGTTGTCCGCGTTGACTCTTCGTGCAGCCCCGGTGATTGGGCGGCTGATCCGGCGGGCAATACCAAAAAGATCGCCGACACGTTTCGTGAGGCTTGCAGCATCGCGGAAGGCTACGGCGAACGGCTCGCGGCGGAAGGCGAAATCTGTTGGGGCGGCATGCACAGTTGGAAGGATTTGAACGATTTGCTCGAACAAGTCGGACGTCCTGAGACGCTCGGCATTCAGGCTGACATGGCGCATACGATGTTGTTCACGATGGGTTACAACGCGCCTGAACATAACCTGTTGCCCGCTGGTTATGACTGGCAGGACAAAGAGGTTTTATACGAAGCGCTCGGCAAGATGACGAGCGTGCTGCGTCCGTGGGTGAAAGACTTTCACGTAGCCCAAAACGACGGCACGGTGAAAGGCGGCGGCTCGCACGATAAAACCGGACGCCACTGCCTGCCCAAAGACCCCAACGGCAAGATGGACATCACCCGCACGGCTGGATTGTGGCTGCGCGATGCGAAGGGCGAACTGACGAAGAGTACGCAACACATCAACTGGGACGGTTGCATGTTCACCAACGAAACGATGACCGATCCGCAAACGTGGAATGACATTCTGGCGGCCATGATTTCAGTGCGTGATGCCCACGGCTGGAATTAAACCGATTGGCTCATAGGTGACAGACAGGCCATCTTTTCATCTTTAGGGTAACTTTATGGGTGTTGACGCTGATGATTTTTTGAAGCTGGCGACCGGCGTAATTCACGTTGGTGCCAACACCGGGCAAGAGCGTGATGTGTATGCGCATTACGGCGTGCGGGTGCTGTGGGTCGAGCCGATTCTGACGGTCTTTGAAGAGTTACAACAAAACCTTAACGGCTACGAACGGCAACAGGCGTTGCAGGCTCTGGTGACGGAAGCGGATTTCATGCCGTGCCAATTCCACGTTTCCAACAACGAAGGGTTGTCGTCTTCGTTGTTGTCGCTCAAGCTTCACCGCGATATTTGGCCCGAAGTTGATTTTATCGAAACGATAGAATTGCAGAGCGTTACGCTGCCGACGTTGTTACGTCAGGCTGAGATTGATGCCCCTGATTACGATGTGTTGGTGATGGATACGCAAGGTTCAGAGTTGCGGGTGTTGCAAGGCGCGCTGCCGGTCTTGTCACATTTCAAGTTCATCAAAACCGAAGCCCCTGACTTTGAAGCCTACGCCGACTGTTGCCAGCTTGCCGAACTGGATGCCTTTTTATCGCAACACGGTTTTCGTGAAGTTGCCCGTGAACAATTTGCGAGTCGGCCGGCAGGGGGAAGCTATTACGATGTCGTATACCGAAAGCAAAGCTGAGTCGTTATGTTAATCGCGAATCCAATTTACGAGGCTGCTTCCAAGTACCTGCTAGAAGGTGAAGGCGATCTAAGCGACCCGCAGGTGAAAAAAATGGTCGAGCGCCTTGCGCGTGCCGCCATTGATCCACGAGTACGTAGGGAAATGGACGCTGTAGAAGAAGTAGATCGCACGATCAACCGATTGTTGAATGAGGAACGGCAAAAGTATCAAGCGGCGCTGCAAGAGAAAGAGACGGCGCTGCAAGAGAAAGAGACGGCGCTGCAAGAGATAGAGACAATGATACAGGCGAAAGAACAACTGATTGCCGATTTGAAGAAACAACTCGAAGAAAAAGAGAACACGAAAACCCTATGAGCAAAAAGCAACTTAACGTCGGACTTATCGGCTACGGCTTTTTAGAACGCACGCATCAGCTAGGTTAAACGCGTTGTTGGGGAGACATGTGATGGAAGGCGTAATTCAGAAAGCTCCTAATAAAAAATCCTATAGCACTTTTTCGCTAGAGACGGCGCGTAAGAATTTTCAATTGACGTTATCGTTGCGCGCGTTGTTTGCCGAAGTCGCGCCGATTCCGGCTTCTGAATTTTTGCGGACTACCTTGTATCGGGCTTCAGATTTGGCGGTGATCAGCGAAAAAGCGCGCGCGGAATTTATCGTAGCTCCTTTGTTACTTGAAGTCAGGGAGTTGTTACACAATGAGATCAGCATTTATTCCGGCGTGCGGTTTGACGTTGCGCCCGACGAGGGCTTGCAGGGAATTTGCGATTTCATCATTACGCGCACGCCGCCGTTTCCTACATTGCAAACCCCACTGTTGGTAATGGTCGAAGCCAAGCGCAACATCGTCGAGGACGGGCTGGGGCAATGCGCGGCTGAAATGGTGGCGGCCCAGCGCGTTAATCAAGAAGAAAACTCTGAATTCAAGAGCGTTTATGGCTGTGTTACTACTGGAGAAATCTGGCAGTTCATGCAATTGGTTGGACGTGAGTTGGTGATTGACCCGACGAAGCTATACATCGAACACCTGGATAAAATTCTGGGCATTCTGGTTGAAACAGGTAAAAAGCAAAGTAACTAAACTTATGAGCAAAAAACAGTTAAACGTGGGACTTATTGGTTATGGTTTCATGGGACGCACGCATTCCAACGCGTTCCTGCAAGCGGGGCGATTTTTTGATTTGCCTTATAAGGTGAATCTCAAAGCAGTTTGTGCGCGCAATACCGACCGCGTGAAAGCGTTTGCTGAAAATTGGGGCTACGAATCGAGCGAGACCGATTGGCGCAAGCTGATCGAACGCGACGACATTGATTTGATTGACATCGCCAGCCCGAACGATACGCACGCAGAGATTGCGATAGCGGCGGCGCAGGCGGGCAAGATGGTGATGTGCGAAAAGCCGCTGGGTCGCAATGCCGCCGAAGCGCGCGCGATGGTCGAAGCCGTCGAAGCCGCGAAAGTGCCGAATACGGTTTGGTATAACTATCGTCGCGTACCGGCGGTGACGATGCTCAAGAACCTGTTGGATGACGGACGCTTCGGGCGCATCTTTCATTACCGCGCGAAGTTCTTGCAGGATTGGACGATTTCGCAAGACTTGCCGCAAGGCGGTGAAGGTTTGTGGCGGTTGGATGTCGCTGTCGCGGGCAGCGGCGTCACGGGCGATTTGCTGGCGCACAACATTGATACGGCTATGTGGCTGAACGGGCCGATCAAAGAGGTTTCGGCGGTGACTGAGACTTTTATCAAAGAACGCAAACACAACCTGACCGGTGAGGTTCAGCCCGTAGGCATTGACGATGCGAGCTTGTTCCTGTGCCGCTTTGAGAATGGTTCACTGGCTTCGTTTGAAGCAACAAGATATGCGCGCGGTCACAAGGCTTTGTATACGCTCGAAATCAACGGCGAACATTGCTCGGCGTTTTGGGACTTGCACGACTTGCATCGCATTCAATACTTCGATCACCGCGACGAGGGCATCGTGCGCGGCTGGCGCAACATTCACGTCTCTGACGGCGATCAACCTTACCTGAGCCACTGGTGGGTGCCGGGTTTGCAGATCGGTTATGAACACACGTTCACGCATCAGTTCGCTGATTTCGTGATGGCGGCGGGCGAAGGCAAAGCGATTGCGCCTACATTTCGCGATGGCTTGGCGACGGATTTGGTGTGCGATGCGGTGTTGCGTTCGGCGAAGACGCGGCAATGGGAAACGGTTTAGTTTATGGCAGCAAAATACCTCAATCCTTTTACTGATTTTGGTTTCAAGAAGTTATTCGGCAGCGAACCTAACAAGGATTTGCTGATTGATTTCTTGAATGAGTTACTGCCTCAACATCATCAGATAAAAGAATTGAGCTTCAGCCAGAACGAACAAATGGGGGCGAGCGAGTTAGACCGCAAAGCCATTTTCGATCTTTATTGTGTTAGTCCGGCAGGTGAACGCTTCATTGTCGAGATGCAGAAAGCCAAGCAGAATTATTTCAAGGATCGCAGCGTTTATTACACGACCTTTCCAATTCAGGAACAGGCCCAGCGCGGCGAAGATTGGGATTTCAAGCTGGCGGCGGTTTATTTGATCGGCGTTCTCGATTTCGTATTTGCCGAAGACAAAGACGACACAGAGGTCTTGCATACGGTGCAGTTGAAAGATCAAGTGAATCGCGTCTTTTATGACAAGCTGACTTATCTTTACCTCGAAATGCCGAAGTTCACGAAAACCGAAGCTGAGTTAGAAACGAACTTCGACAAGTGGCTTTACGTGCTGAAGCATTTACCGAAATTGACCAGCCGTCCTGCACGCTTGCAAGGCAAGTTATTCGGCAAGTTATTTCAAACGGCGGCGCTAGCCAAATTCTCGCGGCAGGAACGTCAGCAATACGAACGAAGCTTGAAGTATTACCGCGATATGAAGAATGTGATTGATACATCCTTTGATGATGGAAAAATTGAAGGGAAGATCGAAGAGAAAATAGACACCGCACGCAATGCCTTGCTCGAAAACTTGCCGATCAGCGTGATTGCCAAGATTACCGGTTTGAGCGAAGAAGAAATCAATGCCTTGCGGCCATGACTGAAAAATCGGGACTGAAAAATCGGGACTGAAAAATCGGACGACCAACACTTGAAGGAAACCACTATGAAAAAAATCGTTGCTCTCTCTGGAATGTTGGTAACAGTTGCATTGCTGACTTATTCGACCATCGCGCAACAAGGCCCGCCGCAAGGGCCTCCGCCGGGTGGCGGACAAGGCGGTTCGCCGCGTGGCCCTAGTCGTGGGCCGGGCATTGATCCGTTGGCGATTGACGACCGTGCTGGCTTTGAACCCATCTTCGACGGCACGACGTTGAAAAACTGGGATGGCGATCCGCAATTCTGGCGCGCAGAAAACGGCACGATCATCGGTGAGAGTTCGGCAGAAAAGCCGGTCAAGGTGAATACGTTTTTGATCTATCGCGGCAGCATGCCCGGCGACTTTGAGTTGAAAGTAGACCTCAAAATGAACTCGACCAACACCGGCATTCAATATCGCAGCATCGAATTGCCCGAAGTCGGCAAGTGGATTCTCAAAGGCTATCAAGCCGACATGGATTTCAATAACCAGTTCACGGGACTTTTGTATGAAGAGCGCGGGCGCGCCTTTCTGGCTCCGCGCGGACAAATGGTGCATATCGGCGCTGATGGCAAAAAGCGCGTCGTCGCTAACTTGCGTAACCCTGATGAACTCAAGGCTGCGATCAAACAAAACGACTGGAACACTTATCACATCATTGCGCGCGGCAATCGGTTGACGCACATCATCAACGGACATTTGTTTTCTGAAGCGATTGATGATGAAGCAGGCAAGCGTTCGATGGGCGGCTTGCTCGGCTTCCAGATGCACGTCGGGCCGCCGATGAAATTGGAGTTGCGCAACATTCATCTAAAGAATTTGTAAGCTGAAATCGTGCTGGCAAATCTTTACGCCGGACTGCTTTCACCCAGTCCGGCGTTTATCGTTTTTAACCTGGGTTCAACTTGAGCAAAGGACACGCAATGAAAATCACCCGCAGAGAATTTAATCGGCAATCGTTAGCTTCGTTGGCGGCGGCAAGTTTGCCTTCATTTGGTTCGGCGGCACCGCTGGCGTTGAGCAAGATGGGCATCGCTTCGACTTCGTTTATGGGGGCTGAAATCGGTGCGGGCGGTCCGCCTCCTCCGGCGGGACAGGCTGCGCCGCCGCCGCGCCGATTCAATCAGCGCGATGCTTATGAGTATCTCGAAAAGTGTTATGCGCTGGGCGCGGGCGGCGCGCAGATGGGCTTGAACGGCGACTTGAATAAGTTGCGCGCGCGCGCCGAAGCGTTAGGCATGTATGTCGAAGGCATGGTCGGGATTCCGCGCAACGGCGATATGAGTGCGCTCGACAAATCACTGACCGATGCCAAAGCCGCTGGCGTCAAAGTCGTACGCGCTGCGATGTTGAGCGGACGCCGTTATGAATCGTTCGCCACCCTAGCCGACTGGAAGAAATGGGTAGATCAATCTTACGAAGCAATTCGTCTGGCGATGCCGGTGATCGAAAAACACAAGGTCGTCGTCGCCATCGAAAATCACAAAGACTGGACGCTCGATGACTTTCAAAAATTGCTCAAGACCTATCAGAGCGAGTTCCTGCAAGTCTGTCTGGATTTCGGCAATAACATTTCGCTGCTCGATGATCCGATGGAAGTGATTGAGGGACTCGCGCCTTACGCGAAATCCACGCACATCAAAGACATGGGCGTGCGGCCTTATGAAGACGGCTTTCTGTTGTCAGAAGTTGTGCTGGGTCAGGGCTTGCTCGACTTGGGCAAGATCGTTGCGATCATTCAGAAAGCCAATCCGCAAACAAAGTTCTCGCTCGAAATGATTACGCGCGATCCGCTGAAAGTGCCTTGTATGACCAAAGCGTATTGGGAAGTTTTCCCTGATCGCAACGGCAAACATCTGGCGCAAACCTTCAAACTGGTGCAGGCGAAAAGCAGCAAGGTTGCTTTGCCCGCGATCAGCAATCTATCAACGGTTGAACGCCAAAAGTTTGAAGAAGACAACGTCAAAGCCTGCATTCAATACGTCAATGAAAAGCAGTTGATTGCGTAGTATTTTTTCACCTGCTTATACAGGAACAAGGCCAAATCGTAGGGCAGGTTACTAACCTGCCCTACCGAATTCGATTCAGTGAAGGAAAACCCTAATGAAACCAATGTGGAAATTACTCGCCGTGTTGATGAGCGCGGCGGCGTTGTTGTTCGCGCAAGAACATAATCCTGAAAACGATAAGAATCCGTTTGCCAACAGTCCGGCGGCGGTGACGGCGGGCGCGAAACTTTTTGAACAAACCTGTCTTAGTTGCCACGGCGGCGAAGGGCGAGGGAGTGAACGTGGGCCTGCGCTGAACGTGCTATTAAAGCGTGGCAATCTTGAGGGCGAAATTGCCCTGAACATTCGCAATGGCATTCCCAATACGTCAATGCCTGGTTTCAAAGGGATGACGAGCGATCAGGTGTGGCAGTTGGTTTCTTATATTCGCAGCTTGCGCCCGACCACAGTGGCCGTGAAAGAAACCGCCACGGGCAGCGTCGCTCTGGGCGAAGAATTGTTTTATGGCAAAGCGGCTTGTGCCACGTGTCACGAGATCAACGCACGGGGCGTGAGCATTGGCCCCGACCTTTCGGCTGTCGGGGTGAATTCGCTTGAAGCCATGCGCCGCAAAATTCTCGATCCTTCGGCTTCGCTGGCACAGGCAGAACCGAGTCGCGGACGCCGTCGCGGCGCGCCTTCAGGACTGGTGGCGGTCAAAACCAAAGACGGCAAAACAGTACACGGGATGCGGCGCAATGAAGACACCTACACGTTGGTCGTGATGGATTTGTCGGGTACGTTGCATCGCTTTGACAAGGCGCAAGTCGTAGAAGTTCGCAACGAAGGCCGTTCGCCGATGCCAACTGATTACGCTACGCGCTTGTCAGAACCCGAATTACAAAACCTGTTGGCTTATCTAAAAACTTGCACGGGGCGCGACGCCGCCAAAACCAGCGCCGCCACGATTGCGGGCGGATTGTCACCTGAACGCATTCGCAATTCCGCCGCCGAACCTCACAACTGGCTGACCTATTGGGGCGATTATCAAGGCACGCATTATTCGCCGCTCAAGCAAATCAACACGACGAACGTCAAACAATTGCAAGCGCGATGGGCTGTGCAAATGCCTGGCGATTCGATGCTGGAAACGACGCCGCTCGTGATTGACGGCGTGATGTATACCGCCGGTATGCCCGGCCAGGTGTTTGCGCTCGACGCGCGCACCGGGATGCAGCTTTGGAAATATGAGCGCAAACAAAAGGTCGTGAATGCTTTCGAAATCAATCGGTTCACCCGCGGCGTCGCCGTGCTGGGCAATCGCGTATTTATGGGTACGCTCGATGCCGCACTGTTTGCGCTCGACGCGCGCACGGGGCTGCCGCTGTGGGAAGTGCAGGTCGCCGACACGATGCTGGGATACAGCATCACGTCACCGCCGCTGGCAATCAAAGACAAAATCATCGTCGGCGTAACCGGCGGCGAATATGGTGTGAATGGATTTCTCGATGCCTATGACGCTGCCACGGGCAAGCGCGTGTGGCGATTTAACTTTGTCCCGACTCCGGGCGAATTGGGCAGCGACACATGGCCGGGCGACACCTGGAAGCTGGGCGGAGCGGCTACGTGGCTGACGGGCAGTTACGACCCTGAACTCGATTTGATTTATTGGACGGGTGGCAACCCCGCGCCTGATATGAATGCCGAAGTGCGCAAAGGCGACAACCTCTATTCGTGCGCGGTCGTCGCCCTCGAAGCCGCCACGGGCAAGCGGCGCTGGCATTATCAGTTCACGCCCAACGACGATCACGACTGGGACGCCAATCAAGACGTAGTTTTAATTGATCGTATGTGGCAAGGCCGTATGCGCAAACTCTTGTTGCAAGCCAATCGCAACGGAATGTTTTATGTGCTTGATCGCACCGACGGCACGTTTCTGTTAGGCAAGAATTTCGTGCGGCAAACCTGGAACACGGGCTTTGACAAGAACGGCCACCCGATCATCACGGCCAATAGCAAAGCCACGCCCGAAGGCGCTGCGATCTATCCCTCGTTGGTCGGCGGCACGAATTTTCAAGCGCCTTCTTATGATCCGACGACGGGCTTTCTCACGGTGGTTTATAACGACACGGGGAAT
>JAYSVR010000358.1:0-15847 GCA_043718445.1 Acidobacteriota bacterium
CGCGAGTCAGATCAAGACGGTCACTCGCGGACTAAAGTCCACACAACGGGTCACAGGCTGAAGCCCGCGCCACGTTTAACTAAAACGTAATGCGTCCGGCAATTTGCACGCGGCGCGGTTCGTTGAGTTGCGTGGTGACGCGCCCGAATTGCGGACTGTCAACGTTGGTGACAGGCGTGCCGAACACGACGTAGTTCAGCGCGTTGAAGGCTTCGAAGCGAATCTCGAAGCCGATCTTTTCAGTCACCTGAATGCGTTTGAACAGCGCCGCCGCCAAATCGGTGTAACGATCACGCCGCACACTACCTAACGTGCGCGAGGTGTTGCCGAATACGAAACCTTTCGAGCGGTCTTCGCCCGTGGGCGCAGTGATTTCGTTGTTCGGATTGAAAAACGCCGCCGTGCTGAACCACGTGTCGTTGTTACGCACGCGCAAGCGCGCTGCCGCGTTATCAATCGTCGGAACGGCTCCGTCACGCAAGCTAGCGCGCATCACCGCGTTGCCGAGAGATGTCATCAAGTTATTGCCGACAAACGAAAGCGGCGTGCCTGATTGCTTCCAGAACGAACCGCTCAGTTGCCAGCCGCCGAGCAAGCGATTGGTTTTGCGCGATACGTCGCCGAACAATTTCTTGCCGCGTCCAATCGGCAATTCATAAACGCCGCTCAACTTGAACACATGCGGTACGTCAGAGGTCGAGAGCGACCATTCGTCGCGGATGTTGTAAATGTTCTGAATCGGCGTCGCGTCGGTGAAGGCAATGCCGTTGCCGGTGCCGCCGATGTCCATCGCTTTTGAAAACGTGTAGTTGCCCAAAAACGACAAGCCTTGCGCGAAACGTTTTTGCAGCGAAAGTTGCAAAGCGTGATAAGCGGCGTCGCCCATCGCCACCACCGGACGCGAATAACTCACGGTGGTGTATTGCGGAAAAGGCCGCAACAGTTGCGCGCGCGTGACAGTCGGCAAGCGCAAGTTCGACAGCGGGTCAGTGATGACGCCGTTGAACGGATTCGTCACCTGTTGATTGAGCGCCGTATTGCCCAGTTTTTGATGAACCGGATCGAGTTGGTTCAGGTTGAAATTGTTGACCGGCAGATGCACGCCGCGCGCGCCGACATAGGCCGCTTGAAAGACGATGCTGCTGGCGAGTTGGCGTTGAATCGCCAGATTCCACATCTGGTTATAGGCGCTGCTGATTTTGCCTTCGACAGCGGTGATGCCTTGACCCAGCAACGAATTGGCTCCCTGCGAATTTTGAATGACTGAAGGCACGCCCGACGGGAAGGGATTGCTCACCAGATTTTGCGGAATACGCGGGTCGGGTTGCGGGCCGCTGATCGTGTAGTTGTATCCGACCGAACCGAGGTTCTCGACCGAGACCGGCAGATAAAACAGCGCGAAGCCCGCGCGCAGCACAGTCTTTTGATTTATCTGATAGGCCAAGCCGATGCGCGGCGCGAACCGT
Source organism: Acidobacteriota bacterium (assembly GCA_043718445.1). GTDB lineage: Bacteria > Acidobacteriota > Blastocatellia > RBC074 > RBC074 > JACPYM01. Next base: position 1,467 of record JAYSVR010000358.1, read on the forward strand.
TTCTTGTCGGTCTTCCATTCGCCTTCGCCCGGCTGAACGAAACTCAGCAAGCCGTTCACATCGCGTCCCAACGCCGTGCGGACTGCCGCCGTATTCGCCGGAGAAGCCGCTTTGAAATCGAAGCGCGTCAGCCGTCCGTGCGTTTCTGCCGTGCCGGTTTCGAGGTCGTAACGCAAGCCGAGATTCAACGTGAGTTTCGGCGAGATGCGCCAATCGTCTTGCACAAAGCCCGCGAAGTAATGGTGGTAAATCGAGACGGGCGTGCCGTATTCAAACGTCGCGGTCGTGTGCGCGCCCAAGAGGAATGAGGCCAAGCCCGAACCGGCGGTGGTTGCGCCTACGTTGGGGTTTTGTTGCGTATAACTTTGCGCGAACGAAAAGTTGCCGGTCGTGTCGAAGACCTGAAACGGATAGAAGCGCAGCAAGCGATATTCAGCGCCGAGCTTGAGCGCGTGTTTGCCCACGATTTTCGTCACGGTGTCGCCGATGGTCGTCGTATCGCGCGGCTGATCGTTGTATCCGCGCGAACCCAGCGGTTGATAGTTATAGCCGTTGCCGCTGATGTTGAAGGTCGGGAATTGCAAAATCGAAGCGTTCTGTTGAATGGATTTCGGCAAACCCAATTGCGTCGGGTCATAGCCGAAACCGAACGGAACCTGATTGGCGTGCGAACGCACATAGCCGTAACGAAAGTTATTCACCAGCGAAGGCGTCAGCGTATAAGTGTGATTGACGACTGCGTGCGTGAACTTATCAATGACCTTGCGGCCAGCCGAGGCGACGTTGTTGAACGGGTTATAAAGTTCGTCATCGCGGCGCATCCGCGTGTAGCGCGCATAGACGCTCTGCTTTTGCGAGAAGTTGTGGTCAACGCGCAGCGAGAAATAGTTTTGATCGAGTACGTTCGTGCCCGTCGCCAGAAAGTTCTCAATACCGGCGGCGGCATCAAGCGCGTTGGGCGCTACGCGATTGGGCGCGGGGAAAAACTTCAACGCCGCCAACGCTACGGGATCGCAAAACGGACGGTTCGTCGCCGGATTGATCGAAGCACACGGAATGCGATTGCCCGCAAATTGATCGCGCGTGAATTGCGTCGTTGAACCCGCGACTAAACGCGTCGTCCACGGATTGAAAACCTGAATCTGCTGCCCGGTGCGATTGACGGATTCAGAAAAATCGCCGTCGCGCTGTTTGAGCGTAGGCACTGTGTAAAGGCCAGTGAACGGGTCGCGGTTGCGACGGGCTTCATAGTTCACAAAGAAAAAGGTTTTGTTCGAGCCTTTATAAACTTTCGGAATCCAAACAGGCCCGTTGAATTCGCCGCCGAAATGATTGCGCTTGTTGCTCACGCGCACGACGCGATTGGTGTTGCGCTGCCAACCATTCGCGTTGAGTTCGCTGTTTTGCAGGTAATTGAAAATCGAACCGTGATAACGATTGCCGCCCGGTCGCGTGGCGTAACTCACCACGCCGCCGCCCGCGCGACCATATTCAGCCGAGATCGCGCCGCTCATCACTTTGAATTCCTGCACCGAACGCGCGGGTGGCGTAGCGCCTACGCCGTTGAAATCGCCGATGGTGTTCGCCACGCCGTCAACCAGCACATCGTTCGTCGAAGACTTGCCGCCGTTCACCGAAAAGTTCGAATCGAAAAAGCTGCGATTGCCGATCAAGCCGATGGGCGCGGGATTGCCCGGATTGCCAGAGACTACGCCCGCCGTGATTTGCACGAGTTGCATCACGTTCTGATCAATCAGCGGCAGGTCTTCGAGCAACTTTTGCTCTACGCCCTGATCGAGCGAAGACTGATTGACCTGCAACAAAACGGAGGCGGAAGAAACCTCGACGACTTGATCGGTTCCGCTGACGGCGAGCGCCAAATCAATCACGGCGTTCTGACCTATTTCGAGTTTGATGCCTTGCTTGGTGAGTTTCTTGAAGCCTTGCGCTTCGGCACTGACGGTGAATTCGCCCGGCTGCAAGCCCGCCGTGAAATACTGCCCTTCGGCATTGGTGGTGATCGTTTTGATGACGCCCGAACGCACATCGGTGACGACGACTGTCGCGTTCGACACAACCGCGCCTTGCGGGTCAGTCACTGCGCCAGTCAAGGTCGCCGCTGTGTTTTGCGCGAAGGCGACGAGCGCGCCGCACAAGATAAAAAGACATAATGAGGGAATTCGTATTCGCATAACTTCTCCGAAAATTTCTGTGTGATGTTTTGATAGAAAGCGCGCCGACGTTCATCGGCGAACCAAGCGAACAGCTTATACTGAAGCCGTGCGCGCAGGGTCAAGCTGAATACGTCTGGTTGTTTGCGCAAGCAAAGCACGATGACTGAGAATCGTTTTCCTTTCATCACCAAACGGTTGCGGCAACGCAGTCAAAATAACTTCCCATTCAAAAAAGGAGCATCACTATGCAATCTTTCTTAACCCGCAGTTTTATCATCTTGATCGGCGCGCTCTGCTTGAGCGTCGCCCTCGCCACCAACGCCCACTACGCAAAGACAGGAGAAACCAAAGTGAAAAGTGTCTACGATTTCGCGCTCAAAACCATTGACGGCAAAGAGCTGAAATTCGACAGCCTCAAAGGCAAAGTCGTGTTGCTGGTCAACGTAGCGAGCAAGTGCGGCTACACGCCGCAATACACCGGCTTGCAGGCGCTTTACGCCAAATACAAAGATCAGGGACTCGTTGTCTTAGGCGTACCCGCCAACAATTTCGGCGGACAGGAGCCGGGTACTGAAACTGAAATCAAAGAATTCTGCACGTTGAAATACAACGTGACGTTTCCGTTGACGGCGAAGGTTTCAGTCAAGGGCGCAGACATTGATCCGCTGTTTGCCTTCCTGACCGACAAGGCGATTCATCCGACGACGGGCGGCGATCTGTCGTGGAATTTCAACAAGTTCCTGATTGACCGCACCGGCAAAGTCGTCGCGCGTTATGCCAGCGGCGACAAACCCGAAGACGCCAAAGTCACGCAAGCCATCGAAGCGGCGCTGAAAAAGTAATCCGCTGCGGCTTGCCCTGAAAAAAAGCACGAGCGTTGTGGGCGAGTGCGAGTAATCTTTGTCTCGTGCGATGACCACGTGTACTTCGCCTTCAGCGTAGCACACATCATCTTGTTGCTGTTTGGCGGCGCGAAGCCGAAGCAAAGTGCAGACATTCAAGCAGCTAAAAAGCTGTGGGCTGAAATTCAATCGAGTCAATAATAAAGGCGCTGATCAAGGTTGATTAAAAACAAGAGGGATAGTCATGCGAGCTACATGGGCTGAGATAATCGAAGCTGATCTTAAAAACAAACCGTCTGGAATTGGTACTGCAAAGTCTCGCGCATGCGTTGGAAACGCTGGCCGCCGTGACACCTGAATGGGTGGTGCAAACTTGTCCGGTGGCGTGGGGCGAACGCTACGGCGCGCGGCTCAATGAATGGCATTTGCCTACGAAGACCTCGCGCGTGAGGCGCTCGCAGCGCAAGCGGGTAACGACGGACACGCTTTGTTGCAAGCCGTGGGGCAAGCGGCGGAACCGTATGCGTGGCTGCGCCAAGTGCCTGCGCTGGAAGCCTTGCGGCGCATTTGGGTGCAAGAGTTCAGCTTCACCGCGCAAGGTTGTCAGTGGCGTACCACGGCGGACGGGCGTCCGGCGGCGGCGCAGCAGATTCGTTCGCCGCACGAGGTCGAAGCGCGCTACGCCGAAAAGCGCGGGCACGGTTGGACGGGTTACAAAGTGCATCTGACCGAGACCTGTGATGAAGAGACGCCGCACTTGATTACGCAAGTGACGACGACCGTGGCCACCACGAACGATGTGACGGCGTTGCCGACAATTCAAAGCGACTTGGCCGCGCGCGACTGCTTGCCGCAAAACCAATTGGTAGACGCGGGCTACGTGGAAGCGGCGGCGCTGGTGAGCAGCGCAGTGAAATACAGCATCGCGTTGTGCGGGCCGCCCTTGCGGGATACGTCGTGGCAGGCGCGCGCCGGTGCAGGCTTCGCCGCCGCCGACTTCCAGTTGGACTGGACGCGACAGCAAGCGACTTGTCCAGGCGGTCACCCGAGCGCGAGTTGGATGGAGAAGCACGAGCATCAACAACCACCCCGGAGTCAGGCGATGATTCAAATCAAGTTTTCGCGCACGGACTGCGGCGCGTGTCCGCTGCGTGCGCAATGTACGCAAACGAAAGAGCAGCGGCGCAGTCTCACGATCTTGCCGCAAGTCGAATGGGAAGCCTTGCAACGCGCGCGACAGCGTACGCAAACGCCGGAACACCAGAAGCAATACGCGGCGCGCGCGGGGATTGAAGGTACGATTTCTCAAACGGTGCGCCGCAGCGACCTACGACAAGCACGTTATGTAGGTCTCGCCAAGACTCATTTACAAAGCGTCTTGACGGCGACCGCGATCAATCTGGTACGAATTCTCAACTGGCTCACAGGTGAGCCACGCGCACGCACCCGACGCAGCCGTCTGCGACAACTGCTAACACCGCTAGCAGTTACGGGCTAGCGGTGTTCGCCAGCGGTATCTTCCCAGCGGGCTGTAAGAAAAGCCGCGCAGCGTTCCTTATTTTGACTTTCGCCTTGCGAACACTCTGGGAAAAGGAAGGCTGCGCCGCTTCTTTGATAGCACGCAGGGATGCGTGCGTTCCCAGGCTCAATGCCGTAGCCAGTGCGCCGTGCGATTTGGTAGAGTGCGGCAGTAAAAGGAGTCAACGAAATGGCAACACCCAAAGCTGAACTGGAAGCGCGTATTGCGAAGCTCGAAATGAAAGTCGAGACGTTGGAAGAAAAACTGGCAACCGATGCGGCGACGGTTAAACCGTGGTGGGAAAACATTGTTGGCGCGTTTGCGGATGATCCGCTTTACGAAGAAGCGATGCGTCTCGGTCGCGCATACCGCGAATCCTTGCGGCCTAAGTCGCCTGCCAAACCAGCCAAACGAGCGCTCAAGCAAAAGGTGGGGTAGATGTATATTCTCGACACCGATCACATGAGCGCGCTGGAATGGAACAGCAGCCACGCCAATCAACGGCTGCGCGCGCGTTTAGCCCACCTGCCGACATCTCAAGTCGTGACGACCATCGTGACCTACGAAGAGCAAACGCGCGGTTGGTTAGCCGTGTTGGCGCGGTCGCATTCCATCGAAGAGCAAATCGCTGCATACAGTCGGCTGAAACGCACTTTGCAGAATTACCTTGAGATACCTGTACTCGATTTTGATGCCGCCGCCGCTGCCAGGTTTAAGCAAATACTCCTTGTGCGTCCGCGCATCGGCACGATGGATTTGAAAATCGCCGCCATCGCGTTCGCTCATCGTGCGATTGTTCTGACCAAAAATCTCAAAGACTTTACCCGCATCCCAAACCTGTCCGTAGAAGACTGGACTACCTGAGCATCTCCGCGCGCAACCTAATACTTGGCGATGCCTTCCTTCACCCATCTGCACCCGTCTTGCCGCAAACAACAAAATCGAATCGAGCCGCAGCGGAACGAAGCGTCGATCCTGATTTAGCGGGTCGCGGAACCGCCGGAAGCGCACAGGCCATGCGGAACACGTTTCGCTTTCAGAAGCCAACGCGCTGTTAAACGAAATGTCGTTTGACCTGTTGGCGTTGGATTTGGCGTTGCAAAAACTGGCGCGGCAGGACAAACGGAAAAGCCGGATGATTGAGATGCAGGCTTTCGGCGGCTGTACGGTCGAAGAGATTGCCGAGTTTTTCGGGGTTTCCAAGTCTACGATTGAGCGGGAGTTGCGGGTGGCGATGGCATGGCTGCGACGGGAGCTTGCGTAACGCAACCAGTATGGCAAGCTAAAAAAGCAAGAAAGGGTTCGTTAGCCTTTCCACTCCGCCAGCATATTGCAAAACAACGCGCCCTGTTCAATCGCATCATCCAGCGCCCGATGCGTATGCGGCAGCTTGTCAAACCAGCGTTTCGGCATATTGCGTTTGGTGCTGGCACGGTAATCCGTCTTCAGCATCGCCATCGCAAAAGTCTTAATGTCGAGTGCCGAATGCGAGAACGGGCTTTCTGAGGCAAAGCGCATCAGATACCAATAGACGAACATAAAGTCATAAGCCGCCGGGTAGCCGACAAACACCGGACGCCCCGGCAAGGCTTTGAGCCAGGCGACGTAACGCGGCATGACTGCGGCAGGGTCTTCTGTATTCTCGCGGCAGGCCGCCCACGCTTCGGGCTGCGTCACCCACCACGCCATTGTGCCCGCATCAGCAACGGCTTCGGGCAGCGTGATGAGATTGGCGGTAAACGTCGTCACTAACGTCTTGTCAGCCAGATATGCCGCCGAACCGAAACTCAGCATGGAATTGACGCCGGGAATCGGGCCGTCGCTCTCGACATCGGTGCTGACATAAATTTCCTGTGTTTCTTTCATTGGTTTTTGTACGTTGTGACAAAACATTGACACTTGTTGAGAAGTGATGACGTTTTGTCACAACAGCAAAGATTCAGGTTATGGGTTCTCATTGGCCGTTGCTTGACCAGCGAAAGGCGAAGCGTTCGTTGGCATGCATCGCCTCAGTCAACGGCAACAGAAAGCGGACGATGGCCGCGACGACTTCGGCAAGCTCGGCTTGGTGATCGCGCAGCGCATTCTTGCGCAGAAAACTTTGCCATTGCACCAAACGATCATTGACGAATTGTTCGCTCAAGGCGAGCGGAATGCCTATGGGCAAAGGCGTTTGGCGGCGCGCGAAGGTGGCGCGAATCGTGGCGATTAGCGTTTCACCATCAAACTCGAATTGCTGCGAGAGCTTCCAAACATCGTAGTAATCCTTGAGCCGCGTATTTTTCAATCCCTTGTCAGCCATCGCGTGAAATTTCTCGGCGATGACAGTTTCGGGGCAATAGGCGCGCAAGGTCTGGAGCCGGAAAATCCAACAACGTGGGATAGCGAATCTGTTGCGGCGCGGGAATCACGGCGTCGCCGAAGCCTACGTCAATTTGCAAGGGGATGCGTGCCTTGCCAAGCATCGCGCGCAACTTGATGCGCACGCCTGCGTACTCTTCCTCAACGCGGGTGACTTCGCCGCGCACGCTGTCGGCTAGCATCTGCAACCCGTCCGGTTCGACTTTCGTGCCGCAAATCTCGCGGAAGATGGCCTCCCATTCGGCTACTTCAGAACCGCCGTAACCCAACAGATCAAGATCGCGCGTGCGGCGATGCGGTTCATTGCTCCACAAGGTAAAGAGCATCGCGCCTTTCAAGACGAAGCGCTCACGAAGCGCTGATTGGCTGATGCGATAGAGCCAGCGTTCGAGCGCGTAACGGTTCAACACGTTTTGCAGTTGCTCGCCTTCGCGTCGGGCGATGATACGCAAGCGGTCGCCGACAGAAGCGGGCAGATTAGTGGGTGTCTTGCGATTCACCAGATCGCTTCCAGATAAGGACTCATCACGTTGCCGACGCGGCAGATTTCGGCGTAACGCCAAATCTCATCGGCGGTCGCGCGCCGCGCTTTGCGACATTCGCGCAAGGCTTCCAACGCGACTTCCAATCCGATCTTGTTGCGGAACTTGAAACAATCGGCGACGGTCTTGGCTACGCTGTAAACGCGCAGCGTAACGCCCTCAATCGTGTGTTCCTCAATGCCTTCGGTGAAAGCGTCGCCCGAAAAGAAATGAATGCGCAGCGGCGGCTCAGTGATGCGTGGACGATGTGCGCCGCGCGGCAAGGCGAGCCAAACTTCAAACGGGTCTTGCGTCGTCAATTCGTGAAAGTTAAGCGACGACAGCAAACACAGCACGCCTTGCGGTACGAGCTTGGCGGCTTGCAGGAAACTTTCGTACTCGCTCAGTTCCGCATCCGCCAAACGGTACAGCCCGCGTCCCGCGCGCACGATCAAGCCGCGCTTTTCCAGTCGTTGCAGGTGCGCGCGATGTACGCCGCGCCCGATGAGTTCGCTGGTACGCGCTACGCTTTGCTTACTGATGCGTTGCAGCACTTGTTGCGTCGCTACGGGTTTGCGCGGGGCTTTTGTTAATCTTGGCATCGTGTTTCGCTCTCTCTACACTTTGATATAAGTGCAGAGAGATTGTAACACTGCCATCGTTCTCTGAAAACTACCGCTCATAATCAAAACTGTGTCGCGCTGTGATCGCGCAAGCTGTCAAAGTGCCAGCGTTGCTCTGTATGAAGCGGTAGTTCACCGTCAAAACCGAAACGTGTATTGCACCTTGCCCGTGATGCGCGTGCCTACGCGACGAAAGGTGAGGCCGCCGAGTTGCTCTTCCCAGCCCTGATTGAATACCAAAAACAGATCGTTGCCGGGTTTGAGAATCCAGCGCAGGCGGCTTTGCAAACCCACGTTGCGCGATTCGTTGTCGTACTGAATAAAGTTCGCCACCGTGAAAAACGGCGAGAAAGCGTAATCAGCCCGCAGCGCCCAAACCCGCGCTATGAAATTGCCTTGCGGCAAACGCGCGAAGGTTTGTTCTGCCGTCACGCCGAGTTGCAGGTGGCGATTCGGTTTGAATAACACTTCGGCTTCAAACTCATCGGCGCGGCCTGAGAAATAAGTGCCGAACCACCACGTCGCAAAGGCTTGCACCGGACGTTTGGGCGCGGTCTCAATTTCGGCGCGATAGCGCGTGAAACGATAACCGCCCGCTGGCAGCGTTACGCCGTCGGCAATTTCAAACGGCACGAACAGCCGCTCAAACGTAGGAACCCAATTCAACTCTACGCGGTCGCCCGTGTTGAATTCCCAATTGACGGGCGCGGTGAACAAACGCCAGCTTTCGACTTTATCGAAATCGTTGCGGCGATAGAGCGTGAACGCAAATTCATGAAACATCTGGCGCACGTTCAAAAACTTTTTCGGGCGCGGGTTGAATTCAGTGCGGTAGTTAATTTTGTCAATCGCCTTGCGTTGAATGAAACCCAGCGCCGGGTCGAAGTCGCGGCCTACGTGACGATATTCGAGATAGCCCCACCAGCGATCATTGGGATAGCTGGCAATCACGCCAAACGTAGCGTCGTCGCCCGTGCGCTTGGTTCCGTCAGCATTGGTGCGCGAACTTTTCATTGCGTAAGCGTCCACCGCGAAGTTGCGTTTCGTGCCGAGAAAGTTTGCCGTCGCCAACCGCATGTCAGCGCCAATGGTGCGCGCCGAATTCTTGTTCACCGGATCGCCTTCGGTATACATCGCGCCGATGAACGATTGCTTGAACAAGTTTCGTTTGAAGCGTCCGACAAAATAGTTTTTGGCTTCGGTCAGCGGCGTCGGTTGCGTGCGAATCGCCAGCGCGCCTACGTCGAACTTGCCCACTTTGCCCGTCAGTTTCGTTCCCGCGAGAATCGGTACTTCCTGTCCGTCGAGCAAGCCGATGCGGCGGCTGAAAAACGGAATCATCTCTTGTTGCCGCACGACCGAACGTCCGAAATCGAAGACGCCCGCGTTCTCTAAAAAGAAGGCGCGCTTTTCGGGAAAGAGCAGCGGAAAGCGCGTCAGATTGATCTGCCGATTGTCCGCTTCGGTTTCGGCGAAGTCGGTGTTAATGGTCGAAGTCAGCCGCAAGCCGGGCGTGAGGTTATAAAAAATATCGCCGCCGACATCGCCTTCAAATCGGCTGTTGCCGCGTTCATCTTTGATCCAGCGGCCTACGGCAAAAGGGCGTACGTCCAGCCCGCGTCCTTGCTCAACTTCGGCGAAGCCCGTGAGATCACCGGCTTCTGAAACTTGCGTGAATTCGACATCAAGGCGCGGCGTGGCCCAGCGGTCTTCTTCGATCTTGCGCACGATGACGCGCGAGAAATTGAAACCCCACACATCCTGTCCCGGATTGAAACTCAAGCTTTTGAACGGAATGGCGAATTCGGCGCTCCAGCCTTGCACGGTACGTTTGGCGCGCACGTTCCAGATCGCGTTCCAGTTGAAATTGATGTTTTCCTGATTCTCGACGATGAGTCCGTCAATCAAGGCTCCGGCGGGGTTGGTCGCAAAATAAAACGCATTGCGTCGGTCGTGAAAGGTGTCGAGCAAAATGGCGACGTTGTCGTCAATTTCGAGATCGGCATCGCGCGCCATTTGCGTGGCTACGACTTTGTCAGGCTCGGCGTCATAACAAATCACGCCGACATAGAGATTGTCTTGGTCTTTCAGCAGCCGGACTTCGGTTCGTTCTGAGGCAGTGCTTTCCGGCTTGGGTTCGCGTTGCTGAATTTCGCCGAGCGTTGGCGCTTGCATCCAAGCCGCTTCATCCAACACGCCATCGAGTGTGAACTTGCCGCTGAGTTGCCCGACCGTGATGCGCTTGCTGCTTTGCGCGTAAGCCTGAATGTGCAACAGCAAGGCCAGCAGACCCAGCCACCACCAACTCGTGCGCTTGAAATTGTTTTGCTGATTCAACCGCTCTTCCCCCTGTCTCGCTGCCGCTGAACGTTAATCAATTGCCAGCGATCCCCGCGATTAATGATGTTTTGACTCAATGAGGCACTTTAGCGGTACGCGATAAAGCATGGAAATGAATCGAAAAAAGCACGAGCGCCAATCGGTCAGGATTGACGCTCGTGCTTTTTATTCTTTCTGCGAAGTCGCTTTACCGATTAACCGCCAAAACGATATTCGAGTTGCATACGTACGCTGACTGCTGCGCCGTCTTTCGTTGCAGGTTTGAACTTGAGGCGGCGCGTGACTTCGACAGCTTGTTCGGAGAGGCCATGGGACAAACCGCGCGCGACGCGAATGCCGCGCACCATGCCGTCGGCGCTCATCACGGCACTCAAGATAACTGAACCGCCTACGCCTGCTGCTACCGCCTCTTCCAGATAAGGCGGACGCTCGCTCGAAAAAATCTCTGGCCGCGCCGTTACGTCAGACAATTCGGTTAGCGCTTCGTCAGTCTCGCTGAATTGTCCCGCGGCTCTTTCGCGCACGATGCGTTCAGTCTCGGCGGAAATCGCAGGCGGCTGTCCGTCGGAATAAACTTCCATCCCGCGCGCAATCGGCTTGCCCGTAGCGTAAGCGTGATAGCTGCCCCAATTCGGTTCGTCGGCGAATTTCACGCCTGCGATGCGAATTTTCATTTGGCGCAAGTCTGCGGGCAATCCATCGCACTTCCCAAAGAACGACGAGTCTTTGCCATAATCCAACTTGCCGAGCGGCTCGATTTTCGTATCACGCCTGCCGCTTCCTTCATAAAGCCTTTTGCGAAGCTGCCCTTGCGCATCGGTCGTCAACTGTTCATAGGCAAAGCCGCTAATCTGGCGAGCGGTGCGATTCTCTAAATCAAGAGTGACACGCCAAGTGCATCCGATGTGGGTATGTTGCGGCCCGTTTTCTCTCTCGAATTGCACGGCTTGCAACGAAGCCGCCGTAATCGCCACCGGCGCGTCATCTGCATTCTCAAACGACAAAGGAATCACGGCGGACTGATCTAACGCGGCGCGTTCCACCCGATTGCCTGACTCTCTAATGACACCGGGAATGCGTTGCAACGTAACCGGGCCAGGCTGTTGCGCACGAATGCGCGCCAGCCACGCCGAGCCGCAAATTACCGTCAACGCCATCAGTGAAACCGTCGCGACGTGCCAGCCGCGTTTTCTTCGATTAACTGTTTCAGGGTTCAGCATACGTTTGATCCTTTCTGACAAAGCATGTTTTCCGGCATAAGCCACGCCCGCTGTCGTCCAGCCCAACTCGAAGCGCGCGACTTTCCACAAGGCTCCGGCATAAGTCGGCGCGACCGTGCCGGAACGCAAAACCTGTTCGTCGCAAATCGTTTCGCGTTCGACCAGCAAACGCCGATGCACGAGCCACACCAGCGGATGAAACCAATAGAGGCTGCACAACAAAAGCTGGAACGCGCCGAACAGGTTGTCGCGTCGCTCAACGTGCAAGAGTTCGTGACGCAAGACGGCGGTGAGTTCTTCGTCGTTGAGTTCGGCTGCCAACGTCGCAGGCATAATGATCGTCGGACGCCAGATGCCTGCGACGCCGACTTCACGCAGGTGTTGCGCGATGACCAGATGAACGCCGCGCGGCGCGTCTAGTTGTCGCAAGACTTCCCATTCGCGTCCGGCATTGGTTGCGGCTTCTTGAGACAAGGCACGGCGCAACTGCGCGTAACGCCACGTCCAGCGCGCCAGCAAGCACACGCTGACGCTCGCCCACAACAACAACGCGAGGCAGCCGAGTTCGTTGTGCGATGGCACGGGCTGGGCTTCGATCAATTGCGCTTGCGCGAATGAAGCTGACGCCGCCGCCGGGTGGGTTACGTTCACGATCAAGCGCGCCACCGGTGAGGGCGCATTCACAGCGACGGGCGGCGGCGCGGTCGCTTGCCACGCAAGGGCGAGCAGCGCGGTCGGCAGCGCGAATTTCAACAACGCGAGTTGCCAGACGGCAAAGCGCATCCGCGCTGAACCATTGCGCAAGCCCCACACGAGCAAGGCCGCGCCCGTCACGACCAGCGTCACTTGCCAGAGATGATTCGTTAAGTGCGGCCACAGCCCCCGCGAAAAATCATTGAGCCATTCATGCATTTGCATCGCTCACACTCCTTTGCGGCTTTTGCGTTTCGGTTTCTCGGCGGCTGCTGGCGCGGCTTGCGGCTGTGCCGCCAATATTTCTTCGACTTCGCGTACGTCGGCGAGCGTGAGCTTGCCTGCTTCGGCAAGGTGCGCCATCAGCGGACGCGCCGAGCCGCCGAACAGCGCCAGCAAGTCGTCAATCAGCCGCCAGTGCGCCGCGTTTTGCGTAATCGTCGGCTCGAAGATCAGCGCGTTGCCGATTTTTTTGACCTGCCGCACTGCGCCTTTTTCTTCGAGACGGCGAATCATGGTTTGCACCGTCGTATAAGCCGGGCGGTCGCGTTCGGGCAGGGCTTCGTGAACCTCACGAATCGAAGCTGCGCCCAGCGGCCACAGGGCGTCCATCAGTTCCAGTTCAAATTTGGTAAGTTTGATCGCCAGTCTTTTTTGGGGTCGTTTTGGCATTGCTTAACCTCAAGATTCGTTTTTATAACTACGAGTGAAGCTGTAAATACTACAACTGTAGTTTTTGAGTCAAGCCCGCCGCTCGCCGCAGCTTAGACATCCCTGGCGGCTTGCGTTAGATTGCGCCTGTTTTTACCCTTCAACTTTCAACGAAAATCCAAGGAGCATCGCTATGGCGCAGCAAAAGAAAGCACCGGCTCGCAAGGCCGCAAGTCCCAAAGTTTATGACGCAATTGTCGTCGGTTCAGGCGCGACGGGCGGATGGGCCGCCAAGGTTTTGACTGAACGCGGGCTGACCGTGTTGGTACTCGAGGCAGGTCGCAACATTGATCCGGCGAAGGATTACCACATGCTGACGCAGCCCTATGAATTGAAGTATCGCGGACTCGGTGCGCGCGAGCTTTTTGCGCCGCGCCAACCGATTCAATCGCGTTGTTATGCGGGCAATGAATATAGCAGTCATCTGTTTGTTGACGACGTTGACAACCCTTACTCGACGCCTGAAGACAAGCCGTTTTGGTGGATTCGCGGACGCCAGGTCGGCGGGCGTTCGTTGACTTGGGGGCGGCAGACTTATCGGTTGAGCGATTACGATTTCAAAGCCGCGCGCGACGGACACGGCGAACCGTGGCCGATCAGTTACGCCGAACTCGCGCCGTTTTATGAAGAGGTCGAGAACTTCGTCGGCATCAGCGGCTCTTATGAAAATTTGCCGCAACTGCCTGACAGCAACTTCCTGCCCGCGATGGCGTTGACCTGCGGCGAGCAGTTGATGAAAAAAGGCGTCGAGTCGAAATGGGACGACCGCAAAGTCATCATCGGACGCGCGGCCATTCTGACTAAACCGCATCAAGGCCGCGCCGCCTGTCACTGGTGCGGACACTGTGATCGCGGTTGCGATACGCATAGTTATTTCAGCAGCAACGGTTCGACCTTGCCAGCTGCCGCCAAGACAGGACGCATGACGTTGCGCCCCAATTCGGTCGTGCGCGAAATCATCGTTGACACCAACACCGGCAAGGCCAAAGGCGTGCGCGTAGTAGATCAAAACACCAAGCAAGACTATGAATTTCACAGCAAGACCGTCGTGCTGTGCGCCTCGACTTTGGAAAGCACGAGAATCTTAATGCTGTCGAAATCACGGCAATTCGGCGACGGCATCGGCGCTTCGTCAGGCGCGCTGGGGCATTACCTGATGGATCACATGTACCAGATCGGCGCGGGCGGCATCGTCGAACAACTCAAAGGCATGGCTTATGACTATTCAGACGGACGCGCCAACGGCATTTATGTGCCGCGCTTCCGCAACATCAAAGACAAGCACAAAGACTTCATTCGCGGTTATGGCATGCAAGGCGGCGTGCAGATGGGTTACAGATTTGCGCACGCCAAACGCATGCCCAGCTTTGGCGCGGA
>JAYSVR010000359.1:0-4787 GCA_043718445.1 Acidobacteriota bacterium
GAATTCATCCGGTTTCAAAGTCATGGATCGCCGTCTGTTCAACGCCGACGGCAGCTTGCGCCCCAATGCAGTTATTGAAGATGCAGTTATTGAAGACGCAGTTATCGAAGCAGCCCCCGCGCCCGAACCCGTAGCGCCTCCTCCACTGCCTCCGCGCCCGGCGGCTCCGCAATTTTCAGCGGCTGACATCACGGGCGCGACCCGTCCGGCAGCGCCGCCACCCCCACCGCCGCCTCCCCAACGGATGGCGCAACAGATGCCGCCACAGGACATTGGCGCGGAACCCGAACAAACCATGTTCACCGAGTTCCTGATGCGCGTGGCTTCTGAAGCCTTCATCTATCTTGGCCTCGTCGCGCATCCGATGACCGGACAACCGCAGGTTGATATGGAAGCCGCGAAAGAGACCATCGAGATGCTGCTGATGCTGCAAGATAAAACGCAGGGCAACCTCACGCCCGGCGAAGCGCGCTTTTATGAAGACCTGATGGCCGATCTCAAAATGCAATTCGTCTCAATGAGGCAACAGCGATAGTTGCCGGTTGCCGGTTGCCGGTTGTCGGTTCGCGGCTTGACTGATTAGCGTTCTCATTGGGGGTCACGCGATCATTGATTCGGCGAACCGACAACCGGCAACCGGCAACCGACAACCTTCTTCAATGAAACTCACCTTCCTCGGAACTGGAACTTCTGTTGGCGTACCGATGATCGGTTGCGATTGCGCGACTTGCACGTCGGATGACGCGCGTGATCGGCGCTTGCGCACCGGGCTGCTGATCGAGCACGAAGGCCAGTTCGTTCAAATAGATATTTCTGCCGACTTTCGCCAGCAAGCCTTGCGCGCCAAGCTCGACCGGCTCGACGCGCTGCTCATCACGCATTGCCACGCCGACCACGTCTTCGGGCTGGATGATGTGCGGCCTCTCAATTTCAAACATCAAGCTCCGATTCCGCTTTACGCGAGCGCCCCGACGTGGCGACAGTTACGGCGCGTGTTCTATTACATTTTTGAACGCGAGGGCATTCATACCCATCGGGGAGGTGGATTGCCGCAACTCACGCCGCACGAATTCAACGAACCGTTTCACGTCGCGGGTTTACAGATTACGCCGCTGCCGCTCATTCACGGCAAAAGCGAAGTCACCGCGTTTCGTTTCACCGACGGATGTTCACACGTAGCTTTTGTCACTGATTGCAACGAAATTCCCGCGAGTACGTTGGCGCAACTGCACGGTTTGGATTTGCTGATACTCGACGCGCTACGGCTCAAACCGCATCCGACGCATTTGCATTTAGACCAGTCGCTGGCTTACGTGAATGAGTTGCAACCGCGTCGTACTTTGCTGACGCACATCGGGCACGACATCAAACACAGTGATTGGCAAGATCAACTGCCGCCTAACGTCGCGTTGGCTTACGACGAACTGGAAATTGAACTGACCACTGACCACCGATGAAGATCATTCACGTCACCATCTCAACTCTCGCAACCGCTGACATCGCGCGGCCCACCGTCGTCACGCTCGGCGTATTCGATGGACTGCACGTCGGCCATCAAGCCATCGTGCGCCAGGTCGTAGAGCGTGCGTTATTGATTGACGCCGTACCGACGTTGATTACCTTTGACCCGCATCCGCGCCAGTTGCTGACGCCCGCGAATGCGCCGCCGTTGTTGCAAACCTTCACGCAAAAGATGGAAGGCTTGCGATTGTTGGGACTGCAACAAGTCGTCGTGCTGGATTTCACGCCCGAACTCGCGGCGTTGTCAGCCGAAGATTTCACGCAATGCATCTTGGTCGAAGGGTTGCAGGCGCGCGAAGTTTATCTCGGCAAAGGCTTCGCGTTCGGACACGCGCGGCGCGGCACGATTGAATTGCTCACGCAACTCAGCGCGCAACATGGTTTCGTAGCGGCGGAAGTTCCCGAAGTGCAGGTTCATCATCAGCGCATTAGCTCGACGCTGATTCGCCAGCTCTTGCGCGCAGGCCGCGTCAATCTCGCGCGGCGCATGTTGGGTCGTCCTTACGGCATCGAAGGCATCGTCATTCACGGTCACGGCATCGGCAAACAATTGCTTTACCCCACGGCCAACGTAGCCTTTCAAAATCGCGTGCTGCCCGCCGACGGTGTTTACGTCACGTTGGCGCACGTCAACGACCAGTGGCATCGCAGCGTGACGAACATTGGCAAACGGCCCACGTTCGGCGGCGAACTCGAATCAAAAGTCGAAACCCATCTGATAGATTTTGACGACGACCTTTATGGCCAAACGATGCGGGTGCGTGTATTGCATCGCTTGCGCGGCGAAAAAAAATTCAACGGCATTGACGAACTGAAAGCCCAAATCGCCCGTGATCGCGCCCGCGCCGTGCGTTATTTCGCCGCCGCGCCCGTGCGGCAAAACTTAAGTTTCATTTGAGGCGCAACGCCTCTCATTGAGGAGTTTGCTATGAGGCCTACCAAATCGAAGTCCTGGTTTACGAGTTTTGCCAAATGGACGGCACGCAAAACCGGCCAGCCGTTCGCTTTCATCACCGCCGCCGCCATCATTGCCGTATGGCTCATCACCGGCCCGCTGTTCGGCTACAGCGATACGTGGCAACTGGTTATCAACACCGGCACGACCATCGTCACCTTCCTGATGGTCTTCCTGATTCAGAACACACAGAACCGCGACTCCGAAGCGATTCAAGTCAGGCTCGACGAACTCATTCGCGTGATGGAAGGCGCACACAACGCGCTGCTCGATCTCGAAGAACTGGAAGAAGCCGAACTCGACCGGATGCGTGCGAAATATCAACGGCTGGCGCAACAGGCGCGTGAAGCCTTAGCGCAAGGCCGCAGCGATACGGGAGCACCGGAAGTCGGCAATGACTGAGGCTGAGTCGTGACCCAGCCTTTGCCTTTTTGCTTTTTGAGCTACTACACTGCGCCGTCGCTGACGGACGTTGCCGCCAGCGATAACAAGTTCACCTCTCAGCAAAGGATGATTCGCCATGTTATTCAAAACGCTCAGTGCTGCCGTTTACGGAATTGACGCCAATCTCGTCGAGGTCGAAGTCAATCTCACGCCGCGTCCGCCTGATATGGAAGGCGCGCCGATGGTGATCGTGGTCGGACTGCCCGATATGGCGGTGCGCGAAAGCCGCGAACGCATTCGCGCGGCGATCAATAATTCCGGTCTGTTTTTTCCCATTCACAAAGTCACCATTAACCTCGCGCCCGCCGACATCAAGAAAGAAGGCTCGGCGTTTGACTTGCCTATTGCCCTCGGAATCTTGGGTGCCAACGGCGAATTGCAAGCCGAAGCCCTCGACGACACGTTGCTCGTCGGCGAACTCGCACTCGACGGACGCATTCGCGCGATTCGCGGAGCTTTGCCAATTGCCGTTGCCGCGAAACAGAAAGGTATCAAGCGACTTTTTCTGCCGGTCGAAAATGCCCGCGAAGCCGCTGTCGTCGCAGGCGTAGACGTTTATGGCGTCGCCAACTTGCGCGAAGTCGTTGATATTTTGAACTCGCCCGAACCGCCGCCGCCGCTCAAGGTTGATTTGGATGAACTGCTCAACGCGGCTGATCTTTACACCGTTGACTTCCGCGAAGTGCGCGGCCAGATGACCGCCAAACGCGCCATCGAAATCGCTACGGCGGGCGGACACAACATTCTATTGATCGGCCCGCCGGGTTCGGGCAAGACGATGCTGGCGAAACGCATCCCTTCGATCTTGCCGCCCATCACTTTTGAAGAAGCCCTCGAAACCACCAAAATTCACAGCGTCGCTGGATTCACCGACGCGCGCGGCTTGCTGACGACGCGGCCTTTTCGTTCGCCGCACCACACCATCAGTGATGCCGGATTGATTGGCGGCGGCGCGATTCCCCGGCCCGGCGAAGTCTCACTCGCTCATCACGGCGTATTGTTTCTCGACGAACTGCCTGAGTTTGAGCGCAGCGTTTTAGAAGTGTTGCGCCAGCCGCTCGAAGACCAGCGCGTCACCATCAGCCGCGCCGCGATGTCGCTGACGTTTCCTTCGAGTTTCATGCTGGTCGCCGCGATGAACCCTTGCCCGTGCGGTTATTTCAATGACCCGACGCATACGTGCAAATGCACTCAGCCGATCATTCAACGTTATGTGTCGAAAATATCAGGCCCATTGCTCGACCGCATAGACATTCAAATTGACGTACCCGCCGTCAAGGTCAGCGAACTTTCGGCTGCCGAAGCCAAAGAAGGCTCGGCTGAAATTCGCGTGCGCGTCGAAGCCGCGCGCAAGCTGCAACACGCGCGCTTTGCGGGCGAACACGTTTATAGCAACTCCCAAATGTCATCGCGCCTGATTCGCAAACATTGCGCGCTGACGCCGCAATCACAGGCGCTGCTCGAACGTGCGATTACGCGCTA
Source organism: Acidobacteriota bacterium (assembly GCA_043718445.1). Taxonomy (GTDB): domain Bacteria; phylum Acidobacteriota; class Blastocatellia; order RBC074; family RBC074; genus JACPYM01. The sequence continues at coordinate 4,403 of JAYSVR010000359.1, forward strand.
CGGCTTTTCGGCGCGCGCTTATGATCGAATTCTGAAAGTGAGCCGTACAATTGCTGATTTGATTGGAGCCGAAGACGTGCAGGAAGACCACATTTCAGAAGCCGTCAATTACCGCACGCTGGATCGTACGTATTGGCAGTGAGAATTGGCTCGACTCGAAGATAAACTGCCAGATCGTTTCTCACCGCCGCAGGCGCCGAGGTCTCGCAGAGATATGGCAAACACAAACAATAAAAACCTGACGGGGAAACCCGACCCTTTACCGAAACACTTTAACAGTCTCGACGAAGCAGGCGAGTTTTGGGATAAGCACGACAGTGCCGATTACGAAGACTTGATGCATGACGTAGATTGTGTCGTAGACCTCAAGCGGCGCATCCACTTG
>JAYSVR010000360.1:0-4771 GCA_043718445.1 Acidobacteriota bacterium
TAGCGGCAGCCTGTTCGTCACGCGCGAAGCCTTCACCCGCGAACCCGCGCTCGAAGAAGTAGACAAGCTGCGCAGCCGCACCGCGATGACCAGCGGCGCGCTCACGACCGTCCCCGACCGCAGCGTCTTTGTGCAATACCTGATAGATCGGCTTGAACGCAACGTCGCGCCTTATCTGTTTGCGCAAGACCTGTTCACCCAGTTGCGCCAACCCGTCATCAACAACAGCAAGCGACAAGCCGACGGCAGCATCGCTACGCCGCGTTACGGCGTGATTCAGGAAACCAAAGACGAAGGCGGCGATTTTATTTTTTTGCGTAAAGTCTTGCCCGCGGCTGTGACGCCCTTGCCCGCGCCTACGCCCAGCCTTGACCCGGCGGCGCTCGAGTTCGCGCTCTGGCAAAGCGCCGACCGCAGCAATGAAGTGAGCGAGTTTGAAGAATACCTGCGGCAATATCCCAACGGACGCTTTGCGGTGAGTGCGCGCAATCGGATTGCCAGATTGCGTGCGCCTCTGGTGGCTCCGCCGGTAGCGACGCCTGACGGACGAACCAGCGTGACGGGTGTGCCGTTACGTGCTTTTAATTTCGAGACGGTGACGGTTGACGCCAAAGGCGCAGTTAAAACGCGGCGACAAGGCGAGGCTTATGGCTTCACCGAAGACTTGAACGGCGTGCCGCTAGAACTGGTTGAGTTGGCGGGCGATACGTTCACGATGGGTTCGCCCGCCAGCGAGAAAGATCGTGCCACCGACGAAACCCAACATCAGGTGACGGTCAGCGGATTGATGATGGGCAAATTTGAAATCACACAAGCGCAATGGCGAGCCGTGGCGCGTATGCCTAAAGTGAAAATTGACCTGCCCTCTGACCCCGCGAATTTCAAAGGTGATTCCTTGCCCGTTGAAAGTGTGTCGTGGGAAGAAGCCGATGAGTTTTGTGTGCGGCTCAGTCAAAAGACAGGACGTAACTATCGCCTGCCCACCGAAGCCGAGTGGGAATATGCGGCGCGGGCTGGAATGCAGACGCCCTTCGCGTTTGGTGAAACGATTACGCCTAAGCTGGTGAATTATCATGGCAACTTTCCCTATGGCGAAGCTGCTAACGGCGAGTTTCGCCGCAGAACTGTGCCGGTCGGAAGCCTGAAGGCGGCGAATGCGTTTGGGCTATATGATTTGCATGGCAACTTGTGGGAATGGTGTCAGGATTGGTATGTACCTTATACAACTGTGACACAGAACAACCCCACAGGCCCTGAGATTGGCGAAAGTCGGGTAATACGCGGTGGCTCGTGGTTTCTCAACGCGGCGCTTTGCCGCGCTGCACTTCGCTACAAAGGCACTACGGACAATCGTCAGTACAATAGTGGTTTTCGTGTTGCGATGGTTTCGAGAACTCGGTAACGCTTTTGCTCTTTTGTCTGCTAGCGCACCTCACGCCGCCACGTAAGGACTGAGATAAAGCGTTTGTTCGTAATCCACCAAGCCAATTTGCGTATGGTCGAGAAAGCCGATGCGGCCTACGACATTGACGGGAAAGTCTTCGGGTTCGGCGAAATAGACGGTAGTCACCCATTGCAACTCACCGACCTTCAGCGTGATTTCGTGTCCGTACGCCCAGAACGAGCCAGTGGTAGTGCGAAAGCGTTGTGGCGTTCCGCTGGTTAAATCAAGTCCGAGCCAACGCGCATAACGTGGTTGGAAGATGCAGTTCTTGCTGCCCGTATCGAGCTTGGCGTCAACAGAAGCGGTCATTCCGCCGCTGATCAGATCAACCATCACAGTAATCTCATCAAAGCGGCGGTAATCAACGCGCGTGGTAAAAGACATCAGCCATTCATCGTTCATAGCCACCCCATCCAGATAGGTTCATCATCGAGGCGAATTTGTGTAATGAACGGGCTGCGAACGCCTTCGGCTCGTGCTTGTGTTACTACGTCGTCAATGTCTTCGGCTTTGACGGCATGGCCCAGCAAGCGGTCGCCATCCAGCACAACCCACTGCCCGCGATATTCCTCGCGGTGGGCGTGCAGCCAGTCAGCGGTTTTGGAATGGTCAATGGGCGGCTCAGTCGAGCGTTGCACTTGAGGAATCGGCCTCTTGGCGGGTTTGTCTGCCGGTTCAACCGTGACGCGCAACTTGGCCTGTTCACGCAAAGCCGCGACGGGCGTGAGCGGACGCAACACACCGGCTTCGTAGACGGCCTCAAAGGTAATGCTTTCCATAATGCGAAACTCCTTTCGCGCGCACTATAACACCGAACGCGGCTCTTTCGCTTTGGCTGGGGCTGTGCCATATTGCGCTTGCCGTTGTCGCACCAGTCACCCAAATGCGACAACCGCATCCGCAGCATTTTCGGTTAAAGACATAAACAGACAGTCAATCTCAGTTCAGCCAGCCCCGCTGTAAACTGACCCAATTCAGACAAGGAGCTTGTGATGGCTACCCCCGGCAAGATCACTCGGTTGTTGGCGCTCGCCCGTCAGGGCAACCAGGCCGCCAAACAGGAATTGATGGAACTCATCAAGCCCGAACTCGATAAGATCGCTTCGCGCATATTGAGCCGCGAATACCACGGCAATTCGATGGAAACCAGCGATCTGGTCAATGAGTTATATCTGCGCCTGAAATTCGAGTTGACCGCGTTTAACGACCGCGCGCATTTCAAGGCTTACTCGGCCTGGATGATGCACCTGTGTTTGGTAGACCGCGCGCGTCGCCGACTCAGGCGCGGCAAACACGAAGACCTCGAAGCAATTCAAGCGGCCTTGCCCGACGAAGCAAGCCAGCGCGTCACCAAACTGGCCTATGAACTCGCGCGCCTGGGCGACCTCGTCAAAGAACTCAATCGCATTGATCCGCGCGCCGCTCAGGTGGTCGTCTATAAAAAAGGCGGCATGACCAACGAAGAAATCGCCGAAGCCCTTGATGTCAGCCTCGCTACGGTAAAACGCGAATGGCAATCGGCCCGCGCTTTTTTGGTAAGCAAACTCGGATAACGAACCAATTTTTGCCAAGCACCTCGCTTGTACTAAATCAATTTTTTCTTGCGCCGCGTGAGCCACTATTCGCCGAACGCGCGCTTTAGCTAATGACGGCGAGCCACTACCGCTCAGTGGCCGACTTTTCATAAACCCGTGGCGGGTCAGCAGTTTCAACCCGCCAGTTAAACAAAAAGGAAATGATGATGAGAAAACGCTTCAGTACATTCTCTGCATTCGTCGTGTTGTTGTTGTGCGCGATGAACTCGCCGCTCTTCGCACAAGAAGAAGACAATGCCAAAAATCTATATCTGGTTCGGGTCAGCAATCCGCAAAAAGGGCACCCAGGTGCGCGTGTTCGCATTGAGTTGCTGCGCGATGGGCAACGCAGCTTCGTCTCTCGCGCGACGATCTTTCGCGCAGGCGACAAGGTGAAGTTTCACTTTGAAACGAACTTCGCGGCTTACGTCAAAATTCTTAACGTAGGCACTTCCGGCAAGCTGCAACTGCTTTTCCCTTACGCGGGCGCGAGCGAACTCGTGCCGAAAACGAAAAACTTCGCCATCCCCAACGACAGCGAAGACGACACCGGCTGGTTCGCCTTTGACCACAAGCCTGGCAAAGAACAACTCGCGTTCATCTTTTCGCAGCAACCGCTGCGCAGCGCGAGGCAAAACGGTTCTGCCAAAAGCAATTCGTCGCAAGCTGAACTGGCTGCGCTCAACGCAGAAGCCGATGACGTAGAAGGTGCCAAAGACTTGTATCTGGTGCGCGAAGAAAAAAACGAAACGTATGTATGCGCCAAACAGCAACTGATCAAAAAGCCGCTCGTCTTGCGCATCAATCTGATTCACGGTCATTAAGGATTTTGTAGTGACGACTTTAGTCGTTCCGAGCGCGCAGGAACCCCGCAACGACTGAAGTCGTCACTACAGCGCTTGAAAATTATTTTTCAAAGCGATGTCCGGTTTTCGCGGCTTCCTTCGGTTATAGGGATGAACCTGTAAACACAGGCTAAGTTTCTACATCGTGAAAGAGGTATTCCCCCCCATGCGTAACACTTTATGGTGGTTGCTGATTATTTGGTTTGGTTCGTTGACGCCGGTTGCGCCATTGCGCGCGCAATCCGCTAAACACAAACGCGGACGCGCGCTGTTGGTCGGCATCAACCGCTATCAAAACTTTCCCACGCGGCCTACGCCCGGTTCAGAAGAAGACGCCAAAGCGACCTGCGATTTTTTGATCGAACGCTTCGGCTTCGAGCGCGATGAAATCCAGTTGCTGTTGGGCGACAAGGCGACGGCGCAAAACATCGTCGCTGAATTTCGCCGCTGGCTGATTGACGGCACACAACCCGGCGACCGCGTATTCTTTCTTTACTCCGGTCACGGTACGCGCATCCCCGACGATAACGGCGACGAAGCTGACAAAGAAGACGAAGCCCTCGCTCCCTATGATGTAACGCTCAACCTCGGCAATCTCATCCGCGACGACGTATTCAACGATCTCATCGGCGAGTTGTCAGGACGCATGACCGTGATGGTGTTCGATTCGTGCCATTCGGGTACGATCGCGCGCGCCGTGCCGGGGGCCGTCGCCAAACCGAATAAACCGGAAGATCAACCCAAGTACCTGCCGCTTACTGAACTGAAAACGGCTACGCGCGCCATTGGCGGCAGCAACGCAGATAACTTACCGGTCGGCTTACTTTCTGAAAAAGAAGCGCAAGGCCGCGACCTGCACCTAGTCGTAGACCGCAAAAAAATCACCCAAGGCGGCGTCATCATTTTCA
>JAYSVR010000037.1:0-8380 GCA_043718445.1 Acidobacteriota bacterium
CTTGAAGAAACTCGCAAGCGCGAGGCGGCGGAACAAAGAGCCGCTCAACTGGCGCAGGAAAAACTTCAGGCCGAACAACAAGCGGCAGAGTTAGCCAAGTCCAGCGCGGCGGCGGCGCAAGCTGCCGCCCAAAGAGCTGCGCAACTGGCGCAGGAAAAAGTGCTGGCCGAGCAAGCCGCCGCCGCCGCGCTCGCCCAGGCGAATGCCGCCACCAATCAATCGAAAGAAGAAGCCGAGCGCATTCGCCGCGAACGCGATGAAGCCAAGACGCGCCTGCAATCGGCGTTGGGCGCAATTGTCGAAACCCGCACTACCGCGCGCGGCATCATCGTCAATCTGCCCGACATTTTGTTCGGTGTGAATCGCGCTACGCTGAAACCGCAAACCAAAGAAACGCTCAGCAAAATCTGCGGCATTATGCAGGTGGCGGGCGCTTACAAGATGAGCATCGAAGGCCACACCGACAGCACCGGTTCAGACGCGCACAACCAATCGCTTTCTGAACGGCGCGCTAAATCGGTGCATGACTATTTGGGCACGTGCGGCTTGCAAGCCAGTACGCTGAGCAGCAAGGGCTTGGGCGAAACGCAACCGCTCGACACCAACGACAATGCGCAAGGTCGCCAAAAGAACCGTCGGGTCGAAATCGTGATCGAAGACCAACCCGGCGTTGCGCAAATCCCGCAACAATAAAGCAGGTCGCGCGCGGCATGGTTTGCCAGTGCCGCGCGCGATGGTTGTCAGCTCCCCCGCCAACAATCGTTATGAACAAAATGAACAAAGAAAAACCAAAATCTGAAAAAAGGCCGGTGATACAACCTGCGCCGCAATTGCCCAATATCCCCGCGAGCCCTGATGACCCCTTTCAACCAAACATTGAGCAGCAGGTGTTGAATACACCTGAGCCTGATGATTCAACCACACCGCCTCAACCTGTCTTGTGCCCTTTCCCCCAGAAGAAGCGAAACGCAGATGAGGAACTACCAACCACGATTTGAGCTGGCTTATCGGTAAGCACTGATCAAATCAGCAAGACTGCAAATAGACAGTCAAAAAAAATAGATAGGAGAAGGTAAATTTTGAAAAACGTATTTATGTTATTCGGCTGCCTGATGTTGAGTTCGGCAGCTTTCGCGCAAGGGGGACAACCGGTGAGTTTTTTCGCCGGGTATTCAAACTTGCAGGCAGAAGGAAGGTTTGATCCTAACAGTCCCAATCAGGCTTTTAGAGACGATTTCTTTGATCGTCGCCGTGGCGCGCACGGAGTCAATTTAGCCATCGCGGGTTATCCCACGAAGGTCTTTGGGATCAAAGGAGATTTCTCTTTTCACCGTAACAAAGACGACACCAATTTCACCGGCGGACAGAATTCGGTCGAAACGCAGGTCTATTACTTCATGGGCGGCCCCATCGTGAAGTTCCGCAATCGCGGACGCGTCGAACCTTTCGTGCATGGATTGGCAGGCGGCGCGCACACGCGTTTCGTCGTGGATACGCAACGCACGGTGACGGGCGGCACGACGCGGAACACGTTTGAAACCAATTCCACTGATTTCGCGGCGGCGATTGGCGGCGGCATAGATGTGCGATTGGGCGAGCGCTTCAGCATTCGCGCGATTCAAGTTGATTACGCGCCGATCTTTTTGCGTGATCGCTCGATCTCGGCGCTGGGCAATGCGGGCGCGCTGCAACCTTTCACGCTCGAAGGCCAGCGGCAAGACAACATTCGTATTTCAGTCGGTATCGTTTTCTAAATCGTAGCTGGCCGCTGTTAAGTTGCCAGTCACGATTTTGAGCAAGCTCACGACAGAAGAAAATGACAAAAGGGATTCTGCTTTTCTTTTGTCGTGAGCGCCGAGGCTGCCTGGGTCAGAAACCGTTGGGGGACGGAATTTGATTCAGGCAGTCTTTTTTATTGAATGCTCAATCAAGGGTGGGAAGCATAAGCCATTACTCAGTACACAGAGCCGTTTGCGATGGCGTTTACGGGGTTGTGTACTGTAAAGCGAGTTACTAACCCGCCTACAGAGCGCGGGCAGTAAATTCTTCCCGTAAACCGAAGTGAAAACCGATCTATGTTTGGGCGCGCATTCAGCCCGCTTCAGCGGGCTTTCCCGCAGGGCAGTTAGGCCAGTTCGTTTAGGACTGGTAATGATAAGGCGCGTTGTCTGGTTAGGGCGCTTTAGCCATTAGTCACTACACAAGTCGGCAGCAATTCTTTAGGCCGATGAATCGGCCTGAAGCATGGTTGCCGATTTTGCCTAATAACTCATCGCTTACGCTCCCCGTTTCGCTGATCTTTCGGTCAGGCTGGCGATACCCAATAACCAATGCCAGAAGCGTGCGCAAAAAAAAGAGGCGAAATAGATGAGCATCTATTTCGCCTCCTGCTATTTTGCAGTTTCTATGAACCTAACTATTCGTCTTTCGACACTACGCGGCGTTCGCTGAAGTGTTCGAATGAGGCTGCTGTTTCCAGATTGAAAACCTTGGCGGCTGACCGGCGGTCGGCAGCAGCGTTCGGTTGCTGGCGCAGTGCGAGCGGTGCCATTGTCGCATCGGTCGTCGCATTGGCCAGGCGCGTGAGCATCAAGGTGTAATCCCCCGTGCGGTTCGGCGTGAAGGGCGTCACCAGAATCACGTAAGTGCCCGAAGCGAACAGACGTTGTGTGAGCAAAGCGTTTTGTCCGCCGCCGCTGTTATCGTCGGCATTGAGCAGCGTGCCATCCGGCCCGATCAGCGCAACCATCGCATCGAAGGCCGTCGAGTTCAGTTTGATTTGCACGTTGTCGCCTTGCGCTCCGTTGAAAGAGTAAGCATCAACATAAACACCCGCCGCCGTCTGTAAGTCGTCAGTGCCAATCGTGCCGTTGAGCATCGCGCCGTAAGCAATCGAGCTAAACGCATTGCCGCGTACGCGCAGCGTATAAGCGCCGGTCGCATTCGGACTGTTTTCATCGCTCGTGACATAAACGACGTATTCGCCGCTCTCAGGCAAGACGGTGAACAACAGCGCATTGCCATTGACGAAAGCGTTGTCGCCGAGTCCGCCCAAATCTTTGTCAGCCGCAATCAGCCGCAGCGAACCGTCTGCGTTGCGCCGATAAAGCAGAATCGAAGTGTCAAAGCCCGTCGAACGCGCCTCTATCGAAAGCGCCTGACCGGCAAAGCCCGTGAAACGATAAGCGTCGAAAAAATACGTCCGACCCGTTTCATCGCCCGCGCGCATCACTTGATCGCCGGTGGTCAGCGTACCTGAAACAGTTTGGCCAATTGACAGTTCGGTCAACGTCACAGCGGGTGCGGTGCCGCCTACCGTGAAAGTGACTGCGTTAGAAGCGATTCCGTTGACCGTCAAACGCAAGGTGACTTGTCCCGCGCCCGCCAGTTGCGCCGGAATCACTACGTTGACTTGATCGAGTCCGGGAAAGCCTGCGGCTGGGCCTGCGAAAGTGACTCGCGCCGGGATGCCCTGAATCGTAGCGATGACCGACTCGGCCACGCCGTCGGTGTCGTTCGGATTCGTGGCGCTAGCGTTGCGAATGCCTGTGCCATAGACCACGACCCAGTTAGGGTTTTGCGCGGTACCCACGCTAACGGGGCGTTCTGTGCCATCGGCGTTGATGAGGGTTTCATAGTTGATGCCGTCGGGCGTGACGAGACCCGCCAGCGTGCCGCGCCCGGTGGCATTGCGCGTGAATATGCCCGGCGAAGCGCGTTTGATCGTCACGGTGCCGGTGCGGGTGGTGCCGTCTGAATTCGTCACGACAATCGTGGCAGATCCTTCAGGCACGTTGGCCGGAACCAGGAAATTGATCTGGCCGGGACTCACAAAAAATAACCCAGCGTCGGTGCCGTTCACTGTCACTTTCACTCCGCCGAGTGTCGTCGGCAGCGGCAGCGTACCCGCCGCAACAGTCTGATTGTTTTGCGTCAGGAAGTTGCCAAACAGCGCCGAGATCATGTCAGGCGCTAAAGCATCGCCGCTAAAGCTGGCGGCATTGACTGCGGCAATGCCCACTTGCACCAGCGTCGGCGCGTAATTGTTGGGCACCGCCAAGCCGCGAATCGTTTGCCCCATCTGAATGCTGCCAATCGCGCCGATGAGCGTTGCCCTACCCGAAAGCAGATTGATGGAATAAAGCGACGAACCGGTCGAGCCTTCGGGCGTGAGCGCCGCCAGTGCTGTGTCGCCCGGCGCAATAATGTCGAAGCCCACCTGATTGGTCGTGTTGACGCCCAGCGGCCCTACGGTAAAAAGCTGGCCTCCGTTGGGCGAAACCGGCGCGGCACCGACTGAGCCTTGCCTGACCAACGTGTCTAGATTCGAGTCAATCCCATATAACGTAGTCGTGGTCGCTCCGCGAAAGCTGTTGGTATAAGCCTCGCCCACCACGTTCGGATTCGCGCCGACGTTGGCGTCGCTGGCTGCATAAGCCAACGGCGAATCAGTCGCGGCCACTGCGCCCGTGTCTGGGTGCAGCCGCAAATTCTGTTCGGCGTCGCTCACCAGCCGAATACGATCTACGGTTGGATTGAAATCGAAACCGAAAGCCGTGCCGTTGAGCGCCGGTGTGAAGGCCGCTGTGCCTGCTGCCGTCGCCGAGCCGGTGGTCGTGTTGATGGAATAAATACGATTGGCGCTGCTCACCGCATAAAGCTGGTTGGTGTTCGGACGAAAATCAATTTTGAGTATCGTCTCGCCCGTCGCCAGGCCGCTGATCGTCACCGTGCGCGTAATCGTACCTGGTGTCAGGCTGTTAAAAACGAGCAGGCTGTTATTCGCGGTCAGCGCGAAAATCGTCCCGTCGGTCGGTTGCGTCGCTTGCGCGCGCGCCGTTGATAAAAAGTTTTGTGATACCGCCAAAGTGAGACCGAATAAGACGGCCAGCGCGCACGCGAGATAGCCCGCCCGCCGCCTATAAGATTGAATCGTTGTAAGCATTGTTTCCTCCTCGAGCCTGCAAAAAGGCTGTGATGTGTTTAGTCAATCGTTGATGAGCTAGTGGGCCGCGCGAGCAAGGGTGTGAGGCTTGCTCAGCGCGCGGCTGACACTAACGTTTTACCGCGCCGTTTTACTGTAAAGATGCCAGCGTCTGACGCGCGGTGTCGGTTTGTGAAAGGTCGAAAACAGGATTGAGATGCAAAGCCTGTTCAAGATATTTCTTTGCTGGTGCGCGTTCGCCCAGCGCGTGATGAATCATGCCCGCGTGGTAATAGAGCCGGGCATCGCGCGTACCCAAACGCAAGGCTTCGCCTATCGCAGCTTTGGCTTCAGCCAGACGCCCGTGTTTGAAGAGCGTCCACGCGAGCGCGTCGCAGGTGTAAATGTCTGAGCGCAGCGCACGCTCCTGCTGTGCCAGGGTCAAGGCTTCCTCAAGTTTCAGATTGTGATTGGCTAAGAAGATGACGTACTGGCGCGAGTGGGCGCTGCTGTTGCGATGTTCCGACGATTCCAGAAAAAGGCGTTGGCGTTCGGCTTCGTCGTGACGGCCCAATTTTTTATAAAGGTCGCTCAACCCGATATAGGCTTCAGGCTGGCGCGCGCGGGTCAGTGCGCGGCGGTAATACTCGAGCGCGGATTGGTAATCCTGTGCAGCGACACGGGCGCGGGCTTTGGCTTCGAGCGCTTCGTAATAATCGGGAAAGACCAACAGCGCGGCATCGAATTCGCGCTCGGCTTCGTCGTGGCGTCCCACGTTGAGCAACTCATTGCCCAACTGCACGCGATACCAGGCTTGGCCTTCGGGCACGCGCGGATTGGCGGAACGCACTGCCAGCCGCATCGCTTCCAGCGCCGGTTCGGTGTGTCCATACAGCGAACGCAAATAAGAAATGCGCGCGTAAGAAGTCGCGTCGGGCCGTAACTCGACCATGCGGTCGGCGGCTTTCACAGCCGCTGTGTAATCGCCCAACTCGACCAGCGCGTCAGTCAACACGCCGTAAACGAAATGATCTTCAGGCCGAAGTTTTTGCATCTGTTGGCCGAGTTTGAGCGCGTCGGCGAAACGATGCTCTGAGAGTTGCAACGTCGCCTGCAACCGCAGCGCATCATAGTTTTCCCGCGTATCGGGCGTGATTTCGAGCGAACGGCGCACGGCTTCAGTGGCGCGCGCGGTGAAAGCTGCGTCGCCAGTTTCACGGGCTTTTTGAATCAAGCCTGCGCTCAATTGATTGTGTGCGCGCGCGAGATCGGGTTGGCGTTGCAATAACTTCTCAGCCGCCTGAATGGCTTTATCGGCGGGTGAGGCGAGCGCATTCACACTGGCGCTCGCGGTGGCCAGCGCATTTGAACTCGCGCGTTGTTGCGAAACAGCAAGCAGCACCAGCGCCACACACAACAGCAAGCTCACCGTTGCGGCAGCAATAAAAAATGATTTACGCATAACGAACCTCCAAAAAAAGAGACGGGCAAAAATGGAAATTAAAACGAACTGTTACCTGACAAATGAAACTTGCCCGAAAAAAAGACGGACAAAAAGCGTGAAGCGGGCCGCCAGTGTTGATGCATCAGCCCCCCGCCTTTTTTGTGGTGGGTTAGTTTTATTGGTGATGTCGGTTGAACTCCCCAGTTGTTGCGAAACAGCGAACAGCATCAGCCCCACCACTAACAGCAAGCTGACAATTCCAGCCGGAATGAAAAATGATTTACGCATAACGAACCTCCAAAAAGAGACGGGCAAAAAGCGTCAGGCGGGCTGCCCGTGCATTGCTGCGCTGGCGGCCCGCCTGACTTGTGGTGGGTTAGTTTTGTTTGTGATGTCCGTGGGGTTGGCGAACTCCGCTGTCGTTGCCCGCGTGCGGCGTACCCAGATAAGGGAACCGGTCGAGGTAAGCGACATCGTTTTGCGGGACGCCATCGCCCAGCGCGTTATTCGGCGCGACGTTGAATGTCGGCGTGAAAGGCGTGCCGCCCGCGACGGCGCGCAATTCGATGTCAACTACGTCATCGCCCACGCGACGTCCGTTGGGGAAGCCCGCCGGATCGCCGCCCAGCAAGCCCAAACGATTGCGGCTGGCCGCTGCTGTCGGCGGAATCGCTACGTTCAACCGCTGCATTTCATGCGGTTGGCCGTCTGACAGGAAGGTCGTGAACATGGGCGCGCCCGGCACTGCGCCTGCCGGAATGCCGGTCGCAAAAATGGCGACCAGATCGTTGCGCGGCGCGGCTGGCACGGCCAAGCCGAAAACCGCATTGAGCAATTTCGCCAGTTGCGGATCAACCACGAAGGCGGCGAATTGCGCATCACCACTCGGTTCCGACGCATTGAAACTGTCTTTGCGTCCGAGCGGAATCACCAATTCGTTGACCAGCGGATTGCCCAGTCGTGAAACCTGCCGTTGCGAAGGCACGGTAAAGTTGCGAGCGCCAAACTGGAAGGTACGGGTGGTGCCACGTGAAGCCGTCGCCCACACGCCAATCACCGCATTGGCGGCGGTCGGGCCTGAAGGCGCAGTCCCGCCGCGCACCAGCGCCGTCAGCGGCACTTCGATGGCAATCGTATTGACGTTGAATCCGGCGGTTGAATCTATGCCGCCCGACTCGGTCACAGGCAGGTTGAGCGTATCGAAGACGCCTTCGACGTTGACGTAAAAACCTTCTTCACGTTGCCCGGCAAACACGCGTCCGCCGTTGGGCAAGGGATAAATCGCCGGTTGCGCCAGTGCCGTTTCATAATTCGGCGTCGTGCGCGAACCGATATTGCAGGGCGGCGTAATCAACCCGCTCGCCACTTGAACCGAGCTGTTGCCATCAATGCGCGTCACGCTGTAAGTCTGCGGTTCGGTGTAATCAGTGTCGTTGAGCGCAGTGATCGGGCCGGTCGCCATGCCCAGAATGGTGTCGGGGTTCGGATATTGATTGGTGAAGCGAAATTCGTAACTAACATCGGGCACGCCGTCGCCCGTGTTATCAACGCGGATGGCATAGACGACCGTGTCGTCGAATTTGTAAAAATGTGGCCCGCCAGCGGGTTCCTCAAACGGAATGTAGTTCGCGATCAAGGTCACAAACCCATCGCGCCCGCTTTCTGTGCTGCGAAAGGCATAAACGTCTGTGTTGTCGGCCAACGGGTCGGCAATGATGAGTGGCGCTTCACGATGGCTGCTGGCGAGCGTCGGAACGGCGGGCGCGAACGCCAGCAACGCGGCCAGCACGGGCGCAGAAACCTGCTTCAATTTTTTGTTCATAGAAATCCTTTACTGTGTTTGATTGGTCAACGGATGACCGGTTTAGGCAAACTTCCCCTTGCCCCGGCCTTACCAGCCAGGCAGTTGTTTCGAGTTAGTTTGCCGCGAGGTATTTCAGGAAGCCTGTGGGGAAGGAGTAACTTAATTACCTTGCCAGAGAGGAGCATGTAGTCCCGCCTTCGAGGCGGAA
>JAYSVR010000361.1:0-4769 GCA_043718445.1 Acidobacteriota bacterium
AAATACCCCGTAACGAACCTCGCCGTGTTCCCGCATCAATTTGATGTGAAAGTAAACTGCGTTGAGGTAGTCGAGGTAATAGGCCATTTCAATCGCCGAGGCGTTTCATTTCCTGATAAAGCGCGAAGTTCTTTTTCATGATTTCATCGGAAAGTTTTTCCAAGTCAGGCGCGGGAGGTGGCAATACTTCGGTGCGAATTACCCCGCCCTCCCCAGACATCAACACGAAGCCTCCCAACGGAAGTCCCATAACTTGCGCCATTTCCTCCGTTACTTTGATTGCCCAACCTTGCTCCGTAACAATGGGCGATTCAGCCGTAGTCAGTGTCATTGCATGCATCATTATTCTTTCCTTTCAGCGCGCCAGCGCGTGGTATTTGCGATTGGGCAGCATTCCTGTCGCCGCCGCCATTCGATTGGTGAAATTGTACATCGCGGCGATTTCGATGACATCCCAAACCTCTGGCTGTTTGCTCATAACTCGTTGAATTCGGCTTGATAGCGAATCACGCCGGAACATTGCGCCAGCGCGCCGGGCTCAAATTCCATCGCCATAAAAACTTCGTCGCGCACATCGTATTCCGACTTGATGCCGTGGCGACTTGCCGGAACGAAACCGAAACGCGGATAGTATTCAGGATGTCCCAACACAACTGCTGCGTCGTAACCCAACGCGCGACAGGCTTCCAATCCGGCGCGTGAAAGCAGCGAACCGATGCCGCTGCGTTGATGCGCAATCGCAACGCCCACCGGAGCCAAGCCAATCAACTTGATCGCTTGCGGATTCACCTCAACCGAAACTTCGCTGAACAGAATGTGTCCGACGATCACGCCGTTGTCTTCTGCGACGAGTGACAGCACGGCTTTGTGGTTGGCGCGCAAGCGGTCTACTAAATCGGCTTCCGCCGGTTGGCCGAACGCGACTTCGACGACTTGGTGAATGGCGGCAATGTCAGCAAGTTGTTCAGCACGTATCAGCATCTCTAATCGTAAAACGGAAACAGCTTTTTGATTTCGGCGCGGTCGGGTCGGCGTCCGTATTCGCAAATCTCGAACGCTTCGGCGTATTGCACTTTCGCCGCGCGTTCTTTGCCGTAATAGCTTTCGAGTTGCGCGCGGTATTTGTTGGCTACGTCTTTCTGCCGATTAACGAATCGGTCGCGCACGGTTTGCCAGCGTTTCTTCACGAATTCAGGGTCTTTGTTCAACAGCGATTCGTCGCCGTTCGCGCCGCCTTCATAAAATTGCGAAACCATGCCGAGCAAGCCGTCGAGTTTCTTTTCCATTACTTCGTCAATGGCTACGACAATATCGGCGGCGAACGGGTTTGGTTTGTCGAAACGATCTGACGAATAAAGAAAGATCGGGTTCTTGGTCAGGTGCGGCGTGTCAGGGCAGAAGTTCGGAACCGTGACCATATAGGCTGCGTCCTGCACCAGCACGCCGGTGTAGCGATGATCGGGATGATAATCGTTCGGGCGATGGCTGATCACGATGTCGGCTTTCCACTGGCGAATGAGCCGCGTGATCTTCTTGCGATTCTCAAGCGTAGGTTCCAACTCACCGTCGTGGTTGTCGAGCAGTTCGACCGTGTAGCCGTTGTTCTTGGCCGCGCGTTCGACTTCGGCTTTGCGACGGCGATAAAGCTGTCCCCCCGCTTCTTTCCAGTGGCCGATGTCGCCGTTGGTGACGGCTACGAGTTTGACGGCGTGGCCGCGCGCCGCCCACATCGTAGCCACGCCCGAAGCCCCGATTTCAGGATCGTCTGGATGCGCGCCGAAAACGATGACGCGCGCTTTGTTGTCTTGCACGGCGTTGACAGGCTCAGACGCCCAACTTGCCGTGAGGAATAAACCCAGTGCGCCAAGTGTGAATGCTGCAACCGATACGCGAATGCTTGTCATATTGTTGTCCTTTCAAAGCAAAGGTTGGAATGCCTATGTCTATTGCTTAATCCCGCGAATCCTGAAAAGCCTGTCTCGTTTCTGCTATGCCGATGTTGGTTGCTTTGATTTAGCTGTCAAGCAAATCGGCTAGCTGTTGTTTGAGGACAGGTAATTCACGTTCAACCACTGCCCATACGATAGCCAGATCAATGCCAAAATAATGGTGGACGAGAATGTTCCGCATACCCGCGATCTGCGGCCAGGCGACTTCTGGGTGCTGCTGTTTGAATTCGACTGAAATGGTGCGGGCGGCTTCACAGAGAATTTGTAAGTGATGCAGAATCCAGGTCTGAATCAACTCGTTTTGCTCGAAACTTTCACGCCCCTGCGCGGCATACCGCTCAATTCGTTCGATGGCTTCTTGTATGTCACGCAATCGCTCGTTGTCGTCTCTCATAAGGGCGTAGCCTCGCGCAGCACACGCTCGCGGATGCGCGGACGCAATCCCTGCTCCGTCACCACGTCCACACGGCAACCGAAGAGTTCTTGCAATTCCATCAACAGCCCGCCGAGATCGAATAAACTCCGGCCCGGTTCTAAATCCACCAGTACATCCAGATCGCTTGCGCTGTCCGCTTCGCCGCGCGCGACTGAACCGAAGATGCGCACATTGTGAGCGCCATACTGCGCCGCAATACGCAACACTTCATCGCGCTGATTCTTAAACACTTCATTGAGGTTCATAGCCAATGTCCTTTGCCAACAAAGAAAGTATACCATCATTGCCAGTAGGCACTTCGGTCACTTCTTCGCCTCCGCCGTCCAGTTCACCACGACGGAAAATGGCACGGTGGCGTTCTCCCGTAATTGGCGAGGAAAGAGAAATCGCTGACCGTCCGCCGTCACCGTGAAAGTATTGCGCTGCACTTGTGCCGCTGCCAGTTCAAACAGCACTTTTGGCAAACCAGCCTCGAAGGTCGCGCCACCTTTCACTTCAACCGCCATCATCTTTCCATCGGCGGAAAGATAGAACAGTTCTTTCCCCTCGCCGCGCCATTGCGGGCTGCTACCGCCGCCCGTCGAGACCTGCCACTTGCCACCGCCCGCCGGGAACGTTTGCACATAGACTTCTACCTTGCCGGACTCATTTGATTGGTAAGCTACCCAGCGCCCGTCAGGAGAGAACTGCGCCACCATCTCACTGAATTGCGTCTGCAAAAATGGGAATGGCTTGCGGTCTCCCGCCAGCGGTAAGACCCAAATGTCTGCCAGGGTTTTGGGATCAGACTGGATGTAGAGGAGGAATTTACCATCCGCCGACCAACTGCTGGGAGTTATCGTAATGTCCGACTGAAGCAATTGCTTCTCCTGCCCAACGCCGCTCGCCAGTTTCTGATAAAGATGATGAGACTGCCCCCGATTGGAATACCAAACGATGCGACTCCCGTCAGGCGACCAAACCGGATACGCATCACCAGCGGGATCGAAGGTCATCCGTGATTCTGTGTTTCGCGTCAGGTCAATCACACTAATGTCCATCGTTCCACTTTTGGCTTCCATCCGCATCACTGCTACACGCTTCCCGTCAGGTGAGAGTTTGGGTGCTAGCGCAAAACCTGTTGCGCCGACGAGTTCAAGCGGTTTGCCCGCTCTATCAATCCAGCCGAGTTGAACGTTCTCGTAAGAGTGACGCGATTGGTAGGTGAGAATGCCGGTGTTTGAAACGGAAAAGCCCCCCGGCTCGACTTGCTCGGCAATGGTGAACGGCTCGCCTGTGAGCGTGAGTTGATGGGCGTCAAATGGCTGCGCCAACAGCGCCCCTGAACGCAGGAAAAGCATCCAACCCTTATCCGGCTGTGTCGTCGACGGCGCATAGATGCCGTCGGAATCCGCCGCTAGCAAGCGCTTCGATTCTTTGTCATCCAGAGAGGCAAGATAAATCCCTGCCTCTTGTGTTGCCCCTGCATAATGCAGAAAGTGTCGTCCATCCGGTAAAAAGTAGGGGCGGATGGTCACGTTGGTCGGGCGGGGACCACCATAGGTAACGGCAGGCTTAAGCTCTCCACCTGTGGCGGGAACCTGATAGATCACATCCCTGCCGTAAATCACAATCGTGCCGTCGCTTGCCCAAGCGCCGCTAACGATAAGACCCGACAGATCGCATATCGTTTGTGCCGCCCCGCCCGTCACCTCAATGCGTTTGAGCTTGCCGTTGGAGGAAAAACCAATTGAGCGGCTGTCCGGCGACCAAAAGGGAGGGGCCAGAATACCTTCCGTGCCGGAAATGGGTTGCGCTGTGAATCCGTTCACCGGACGCAGCCAAATCTGGCGCTTGCCTTCCATCGTGGCAATGAAAATCAGACTGCAACCGTCGGGAGAGATCACGGGCCTGCCGATGTTAGTCGCCTTCTCTGGTGGCGCGATGGTGAAGCGCATGGTGGCGGCTTCGGTTGGTGGCGCTTGGCGCAGATACTTCGCGGCAAAGGGCAACGCCAGCAGCAGTCCCAGCAGCAAGGCCGCCGCCACCAGCCACGCCAGCCGCGCATTGCCGAACCACCGCGTATTGCCCACTGGCGAACTCTCGGTCAGCGCCGGCAATGCTGTCGCCGTGTCCAAACGCGAACCGGAAGGCGTCGTCAGCGTGCTCAGCGCAAAGCCCAGATCGTGCGCCGAGTGAAAGCGATGTTCGGGTTTCTTTTCCAAACAGCGCCGCACAATCTTGTCCAACTGCGGCGAAATCTTCGCGTTCGTCTCGCTCAACTCCGCTGGCTCATCTTTCAGAATCGCGTTCATCAACTCGACCAGCGAGTCGCCCGCGAAGGTACGCTGACCAGCAAGCATTTCGTGCAGGATGATGCCGAACGAAAAAATATCCGAACGATG
>JAYSVR010000362.1:0-4768 GCA_043718445.1 Acidobacteriota bacterium
TTGCGATGCGGCGAAGGCTCAATGTTTTGTACACGTCCGCCGGGTGGCAGGTCGGATGGCGTGACGTTCTTCCACGTCTTGCCGTTGTCGCGCGAAACATTCACCGGCCCGTCGTTCGCGCCCGCCCACAGCACGCCGGGTTCGCGCACTGATTCACGAAAGGCATAGATCGTCGAGTAAACCTCTTCGCCTGTGATGTCGCGCGTGATCGGTTCGCCTGAAATGACTTGCTTGTCGGCCTCAAACGCCGTGAGGTCGGGACTGATGACGCTCCACGTTACGCCTTCATCCATCGAGCGATGTACGACGTGCGAGCAGTGATAAAGCACGCGCGGATTGTGCGGCGACACGTCCATCGGCGAGACGCGCTGAAAGCGATACAAAACATCTTTCGGGTTGTGGCCGTAACGATTTTGCGGATGCACCCAATAACTCGCGGTCTGCCCTGTCTCTTGATGGCTGCGATAAAACTCGCCTTTGCACGCGCCGTATACAATTTTCGGATTCAGCGGCGAAGGAATAATCGGCCCCGTCTCGCAACCCGGCCCGGTGCGCCAGAGTTGAATCGGGTCGTCTACCGGATCGTCAGTCGGCGGCTTGCTCGGCACGATCAACGTAGTGTTGTCCTGCTGCGCACCATAAACGTGATAAGGAAACTGATTGTCCACCGCGACCTGATAAATTTCGGCAGTAGGCTGGTTGTAAATCGTAGACCACGAACGTCCACCGTTGAGCGTCACATTCGCGCCGCCGTCATTCGATTGAATGAAGACTTCGGGGTTATCGGGATTAATCCACATCCGATGGTTGTCGCCGTGCGGCGTCGAGATCGGGCGAAACGATTTGGCTGCGTCAGTGGATTTATAAAAGCCGAGGTTATTGACGTAAACCACGTCGGCGTTCTTCGGGTCTACGTTGATGTAGGTGTAATAGAAAGGCCGCGCGATCAAACTGCCAGTCTTGTTGACCAATTGCCAAGAAGCGCCCGCGTCGTTTGAAACATACACTCCGCCTTGTCCTTGATCGGCTTCGAGAATCGCGTAAACCCGCAACGGATTAGCGGCGCTGATGTCGAGATCAATTTTGCCCACCAAACCAGTAGGCAAGCCTGTCGTTAAGTGTACCCAGTTGTCGCCGCCGTCTACGGATTTATAAATCCCGCCCTCGTCTGCCGGGCCGCCGCTGATGATCGTCCACGGCTTGCGTTGCGCGCGCCACGCTCCGGCGTAAATCTCATTCGGGTTCGACGGATTCACCGCCAGCGAAACAAAACCTGTCTTGTCATTGACGAACAAAACTTTTTGCCACGTCGCGCCGCCATCTTTGGTGCGATAGACGCCGCGCTCCGGCCCGTCAGCGAACGGATTGCCCTGCACCGCCGCCCACGCGAGGTCGGCGTTGGTCGGATGCACATGCAAGTCGTTGATCTGTCCGGCTTCGCGTAAGCCGATGTGCCGCCACGTTCTGCCCGCGTCGAGCGATTTATAAATGCCCTTGCCGAGGATGACGTTGCTGCGAATCGCGCCGCTGCCCGTGGCTACATAAACAATGTTCGGGTCGGATTCGGCAACCGCAATCGCACCAATCGAAGGCGTCTCGAAAAATCCATCTGAGATGTTTACCCACGTAATGCCCGCGTCGGTCGTCTTCCACACGCCGCCGCCCGTCGCGCCCTGATAAAACGTATGCGGTTGCCGCCGATGTCCCGCGACGGCAGTGACGCGGCCTCCGCGATGCGGGCCAATGTTGCGATAACGCAAAGCCTGCAACATACGCGGTTCGACCGGCACGTTGGTCTTAACCGATACACGTTTAGGCGACGCATTTTTTTGTGCAGAAGCTGAATTGAAATAAAGCGAAAGGCCAAAAACGAACAGGCCGAACACCGTTTGTCTGAACCGCGAACGTCCAGCGCAAGTCATAAAGTGACACTCCTTGAGGCAGTTTTACCAAGTTGTTGTGATACGGCTGCGGATTCTGCCACGAGCTACGGCGTTCTTAAACAGGCTTTGTGTTATTCAGGCTGTGTGCGTCATCCCTGGCAGGCTGTGCGTCATCCAACCGGCCAACCCGTTACAGTGACAGCGGGAGTGTAGGGCCGGTTCCCTACACTCCTCGTCGCTTTCCCGTATACCCAACCGATCTAAACAACGAATAATCTTTGTTGGCTGTGATTATTGTTTTAGGGGGAAGAATTGCTTTTACGTGAACCGTTGGCTGAGAGAGGCGAGACGTATCGCAGAAAATTGGCGGCGCTTTATTTGGAGTGCGGCGGCTGTGACGCCGCTTTCCCAAAAGCACTGAAACTGCGACGCATTTAGAGCAAGGCGTCCCTGTGCTACTCAATGTTCGTGCCGACAAATACCTTTAGGAAAGCGGCGTCACAGCCGCCGCACTCCAAAGGCTTCGCCAACCTTTCCCAGCCGTGTCTTTACGGCTTTTTGGTCGGCAGTGGCGCAGCGGCGTTTTTCAGATCAGCCTCGCGCCGCTCTCTGTGTTGAGCGTCGCGTTCCCAATTCACGCCCTTTTCGGCGGGTTGATCAAAAGCCGCCGGATGCAAATAAGTGCCGCGTTCTCTGGCGGGTTTATCTTCTTCGACTTGAATGCGGTGCTTGCGGGCATAAGCGTCTTGCCGAATGCCTGTCACCTGCCACGACACTTTCATGCCTGGTGAGCCACCTGCGATTTTGAACTGATTCCCTTTTATCTCTTCGGCGACAAAAAGATTCGGGCCGGGCATACCGATGGCAGTGAGTTGATAACGATAATCGCTGTTCAACGATTCAAACCAATCGGGCAAGGTGATCTCAGCCGCACCGAATTCACCCAGCGTGGCAACCCCGTTATAGATATTCATCATATCGGGCGATTCGACGAACGAGTGATAGAGGTATTTGTTTTCAGGGTCGAGCGGATGGTCAATCTTGAATGAGCCTCCGCCTTTGCTGAGGTTGCCGGTGACATGTACCGTCCCATCAAAGTAGCCAGCATGGACAGGGCCTCGGGCATATATGCCTATTTGGTTGGCGCTTTGGGCTACCACGCCGGTGCTGTTTTCGCTTTGACCATACACACCGACGTTGCTGAAACTATCGCCCTGCACGCCGCTGCCGCTGCCGCTCCTGCCATACACACCGGGGCCCCTGCCACTTAAGCCATACACGCCGTGGGCACTGACACTTGTACTGAATATGGCAGTGCTGCCGTTGCTCACGACGGTGAGCGGACTACCTGGATTCGTCGTCCCAATGCCGACGTTGCCGTTGATGCCTAAGATAGCCAGGCGTGCCGCTCCCGTCGTGTTGTCTCTGATGCGCCAGAAATCCCCCGCTCCACTGACGCCCACGCTCCACGCCCGCGTGGCGTTCGCCATGCGAAAGACCACATCAGTCGCGCCCGGTCTCACCATTTCGAGGATGGAACCAGGCGTGGTCGTACCGATGCCCACATTGCCGCCCGTTTCTGTCACCGCCGAATCAATTAGCGTCACGCCATCAGCCGCAAATTTCGCCAACTGATTGCCAGTCGCCAACAACGCGGCTTTTTCCTGCCTGACAGGCTGGTTATCTTTGGCTTGCTCGCTGCCTTTTTGCTCTGCCAGTTCACGGCCTTTGATGTCACGGTTGGCAGCCTTTTCTTCAGTGGCGCGCAAACCCGCCACACTGCGTCCGCCTGCGCGCGCGGCATTCAACGACGTGCCGCTGACTTCAGCACCGTCTTGCGCGGTCAGCCAAATGCGGCTTTGTCCTTCTTCCACAATGAAATGACCGCGATGTTGATGTGTCACTGCTTCGCTGAACTTGAGCGCCAGCACGTAACGATACAATCCCGCCGCGAGCGCATCGCCATTGCCCGCGCGCAGGTTCCAGTCGTAGTCAGCTTACGTCGTCGCGTGCGTCAGCACTGTTTCGCCTACGCTGTTGACGACTTCCAACCGCATTTCCTGAAAGCTGCGCGTAGGGGCAAATCTTACGCGCTGTTCGCCCAGCGTGATATTGAGTTCCGGCGCGACCTGTTGCGCAAGAACTGCGCACGCCAGCCAGCCGCACAGGCTAATCGTAATCATCCAATTTCGTAGTGTCGTTTTCATAAGAGTTCCTTCCTAAATTGAAGCAGAAAAAATTAGACGGAATTCACAAGATTTTCAGGATGGACAGGATAAGGATAACGCTGCAATGCCCAAGTCTATTGACCATCCCGTTAATCCAGAAAATCTTGTGAATCCTGTCTAATTCGACTTGTTCCAAGGTTGCCTGTTCTGATTTAGTAATGGGATGCAACCTGAAATCGCTTATGGCGCAATGCAAATCGGACCGTTGCTCGACGTGAAAAAGCATCATCCGCTGTTGATTACTAGGTCAGGCGACGCTTATCCCAACTGGACGTTCGAGCATTTCAAGAAGGTGCTGACCAGCGCCCAACCAAATCATCGTGCTGCAATTTCACGGCGTACCCGATGAAAAGCATCCGTGGGTGACGACGCCGCCAGAGGCGTTCAAAGCATACATGCTTTATCTCAAACGTAACGGCTATCGCACGTTGGCCTTGCGCGAAGTCTTGCCGCATTACGACGCGCAACATTGGCCGGATGATCCGCTCGTCAAAACTCGCTGCTGCGCGAAAAACCCATAGGCTCACCGGCCTGCCTTTGCTGCCCCGCAACTCACGGTGCGAAATAGCCTGAGATGTCTACGACGAAGTTCGTTGGCGCCACCGTGAAGGCTTTGAACTGTCCGTCAGCACCCAGCCTGACCGTGAAGCCGTTCGC
>JAYSVR010000363.1:0-4755 GCA_043718445.1 Acidobacteriota bacterium
CGATCACGGAGCAGCGCGCGTTGGTTGTCTCGTCCTGCGAAAGGGTTGCCTGATGTTTAGATGAGGTCGGAAAGACGCGAAACTTTTCCGGCTTCAAAATTGCGATGGGGTGAAATGGCGCAAAGGAAACTGCAAAGGAATTTATGAAAAGCCAATAACGCGAAGGGATGGTCGCGGTATGAACTGAAATGAATGCTTGAACGCGACGGAATGTATCACAGCGCCATTGACTGACGAAGCACTTTCTCATTCGTTCGCAAATTTTTCTGCGTGCTAACACCCAATAGCCATAGGCGTGCGCGCGAGTCTGACGAATGTGTGTTAAGCTGCGCCACTCCCAACCCAACTTGGTAATGCTTACAAGGTAAAACATTCATGCCCGCACAGATTCTCAATGGAACGTTGGTCGGCGAAGCGTTGAAACAGGAGGTCGCCGCCCGCGCCGCCACGCTCATCGCGCAAGGTTTGCAACCCGGTCTGGCCGTCGTCATCGTCGGCGACAATGCCGCATCGAAGGTTTATGTCGGCAGCAAGGTCAAAGCCTGTCAGGCGCTGGGGCTGCATTCTGAAAAGCACGAACTGCCTGCGTCCACGACAACTGATGAACTGCTCGCGCTCGTAAATTCGCTGAACGCGCGTGACGAAATTGACGGAATACTCGTGCAGTTGCCGCTGCCGCCTCAGATCGAAACGCGCCGCATTCTCCAGGCGGTTGATCCGCTGAAAGACGTAGACGGCTTTCACGCGATCAACGTAGGCCGCCTCTCGCAAGGCGAAGACGCACTCACGCCTTGCACTCCGACTGGCGTCATTGCGTTATTGGATCATTATCAAATACCGATAGCGGGCGCTCACGCCGTTGTCATCGGACGCAGCGACATCGTCGGCAAGCCGCAAGCCATGTTGTTGTTGCATCGCCACGCGACGGTGACGATCTGTCATTCTCGAACGAAGGACTTGCCCGCCGTTGCACGCACCGCAGATATTTTAGTTGCGGCAATTGGCCGCACCGCGATGGTCACGGGCGATTACGTCAAAGAGGGCGCAGTCGTGATTGACGTAGGCATCAACAACCTGACTTCGCCCGATGAAGCGCGCCGCGTTTTCCCCGACGCTGAAATTCCACAACGACTGGAAGGCATCGCCAAGCGCGGTTACACGCTCGTCGGCGATGTCGAACCGCGCAGCGTCATCGAAAAGGCCGGGTGGTTCACGCCCGTGCCCGGCGGCGTAGGGCCGCTGACGATTGCGATGCTGATGCAAAATACGTTGAAGGCTGCGGTCAGGCGGCGAGGCCAGGCGTAATGCTGAAAGTCGGATTGACAGGCGGAATCGCCACGGGCAAATCATATGTGGTGAGTGTGCTGCGCGAGTTAGGCTGCGAAGTTCTCGACGCCGATGTCGTGGCGCATCAGGCCATCGAACCCGGCAAGCCCGCTTATCAAGACATCGTGACTGAATTCGGCGCAGGCGTTGTGAACCCAGACGGCACGATCAACCGTCCGGCGCTCGCTGCCATCGTTTTCGGCGACGAAGCGAAACGGTTGCGCCTCAACGCCATCGTTCATCCGCGCGTATTCGAAACGCAGGCCGCGTGGCTGGCGACGCTTAATCCATCGGCGATTGCCGTACCAGTAATTGCAGTGATAGACGCGGCACTGATGATTGAGACGGGCTCTTACAAACGTTTCGACAAAGTCGTCGTCGTGCATTGCACGCCCGAACTGCAACTCGAACGCCTGATGGCACGCAATCAAATGCCGCAAGCACAAGGCGAAGCGCGCATCGCCGCGCAAATGCCTTCGGCAGAGAAAGTGAAAGTTGCCGATTACACGATTGAAACGTCGTTAGGCTTTGAAGATACGCGCCGTCAGACTGAGGCGATATACGAACGCCTCTTGCAAGACGCGGCGGCGCAAGGCGTTCAGAGCGCGCCTAAAGAAGGAGTTAAATAACCGTGATACATAAACAACTTTGGATTTTATTTTTACTATTCGTGATGGCCAGCGCGACATTGGCGCAACGCGCTACAACGGTGGCGGTGAATGAACCTTACACGCTGCAATCGTTGAACATCGCGCTGCGCCAAAAAGTAGGCCGCGATCTCACCGAAGCCAATCTCGCCATTTTGGTTGATCGCGCAGGCATCGCCTTTGACCCTACACCTGAAGCCGTCGCGCGGCTGCGCGCCAATGGAGCGCATCAACAACTCATCAACGCCGTCAAACGCGCCGGTGCGCGGCTTTCGGCTACGGCCAACAGCACGATCATCATCCATAAAGATGGGCATAAAGAAGCCGCCGACCTTTTTCTTGATGAAGCGCGTCGCAACGTACGCGATTACCTCGACGAACTGCCTGATTTTATTTGCCAGCAAGACATCGAACGCTATTTCGATTACGAGGCGAGCGGCGCGTGGGATCGCGCTGACAAGCTGACTTACGAACTGACTTATAGCCGCAGGCAGGGAGAAAAATATAAACCGCTCAACAGCATCGGGCGTCCGCCGACGCGCTCGCTGGAAGACGCAGGCGGCGCGACCTCACGCGGAGACTTCGCTTCGATGTTGTCTGAGTTGTTTGCGGCTGACACCAAAGCTGAGTTCAAAGCGGCGGGCAAAGATCGTTTGGGCAGCCGTCCGACGAGGCTTTACGACTTTCGCGTACTGCAAGCCAACGCCAAGCTGACCGTCAAAGCCGAAGGCCATCCGCCCATCGTGGTTGGTTACAGCGGCACGATTTGGGTTGATGAAGAAAAGAAGGTCGTGTTGCGCATTGACCAAGCCGTAGACGACTTGCCCGCGACTTATCCCGTAACGAGTTCTGAAAGCTCAATTGATTACGACTGGGTCAAGCTGCGCGGCATTGACGTAGATTTCCTGCTGCCCATTCGCGCCGAATTCATCATCGCCGACCGTCGTCAGAAGATGTATTTCCGCAACCTGCTTTCCTTCAAGTTCTATCGCAAGTTCGAGACCGACATCAAAATCACGGATGGCGACACACCGCCGCCTCCCACCAAACCTTAAAGACAGAAGATTTGCCACAGAGACACAGAGACATAGAGTTTAATGAATAAGTTGAGAAGACGAATTCTCCAACTAACGTTCTTTACCTCTGTGACTCTGTGCCTCTGTGGCAAATTTCTTCTGCGTAAATCCAATCGGAAAGATTAACGCAATGCTCAACGCAGAAATTCTCGCTATCGGTTCTGAAATGCTGACACCGTTTCGGATTGACACCAATTCGCTGTGGCTGACTGAACAGCTCAACGCGCTCGGCGTCGAAGTCAAACTCAAGACCATCATCGGCGATGACGAGACGCGACTCGAAGAAACGATTCGTGACGCAATGAAACGTTCTGAGATCGTGATTTCTACGGGCGGACTCGGCCCGACGGAAGACGACATAACCAAAAAAGTTTTCGCGCGTGTGCTGGGCCGCGAGTTGGCGGTGCATGAGGCGACGCTTGAATCCATTCGCACACGGTTCGCGCGGCGCAATATGGAAATGCCCGCCAACAACATTCGGCAGGCGATGTTGATGACCGGCGCTGAGTTGCTGATGAATCACAACGGCACGGCTCCGGGACAATTGGTGCAACAAGGCAATTGCACCGTCGCGCTGCTGCCCGGCCCGCCGCGCGAGATGAAGCCGATGTTCACCGACGCTGTCGCACCTGTCTTGCGCCAGCGCGTAGGCGAGCTTTTCATACTGCGTCGCCAGATCAATGTTTACGGCCTGTCTGAATCGAAAGCCGATGAACTCGCCGCGCCGCTTTATCTGGCTTACGCAAATCCGACCACGACGATTCTGGCGAAGAACGGACAGATCGAATTCCACCTGACAGCGCAAGCGCGACAGGAAGCCGAAGCCCTCGCGTTGCTCGACGAACTCGCCGCGAAAATGAAAGCCGCGCTCGGTGATTACGTTTATGCCGAAGGCAACGCCACGCTCGAAGAAACCGTAGGCGACTTGCTGCGCGCGCACGGCGCGACGTTGGCGACGGCGGAAAGCTGCACCGGCGGCTTGCTCGCGGGAAGGCTGACCGAAGTTCCCGGCAGTTCTGATTACTTCATCGCGGGCGTCGTGTCTTATGCCAACGCGGCCAAGATGGACTTGCTCGGCGTACCGTCCGAATTGCTCGAACAGCACGGCGCAGTCAGCGAACCCGTAGCCGAAGCCATGGCGCGCGGCATTCGCGCACGCGCCGCGACGACTTACGGTATAGGCATCACCGGCATCGCGGGGCCGGGCGGCGGTACAGAAGAAAAACCCGTCGGATTGGTTTACCTCGCGCTGGCCGATGCGCACGAATGCAAAGTGCGCAAGCTGATGCTGCCGGGCGACCGGCAATTGATTCGCACGCTGGCGGTGAATGCGGCGTTGGATAGTTTGCGGCGCAAGCTGAAAATTTAAGCTGCATTCACAAAGTTTGCCGAAGTCTAAACCGGGAATTGCTGGCCAAACATTAAATTCCCCGCCACGCCTTTTCCTCGTAATGAAGTTATCGTAAATTGCGCGCGTCACAAAAAAATATAGCCCCGAAATACAGCCCCGAGATAAAAATTGATTCTCCCTCTTCGTTGCCCGTTCCTCTTCGCGCTGGATTCAGCTTTGGTGCCTAACTCTCCCAAACCTTTAAAGAGAGGTCTGTCGTCATGACGCTTCGCCAATTTGTTTCGATTTCTGACATGCCAACTGTCACCGCACCGCACCGCACCGCACCGCACCGCACCGCACCGCACCGCACCGC
>JAYSVR010000364.1:0-4747 GCA_043718445.1 Acidobacteriota bacterium
TTTTTCGCGCGATGGTTGAGCCGGACGTCACGCGGCTTCCTGCATTCCGGCTTGCAATCAACGGGCATAACAAAGCGGCGTCGAGCCGCCGCACTCCAAAGTATGAGCTTTCCATTCGTAGCCTCGCTTCTGTTTCTCTTCGGCTTCGGCGCATTGCTGTTGGCGCTGTTTCTTTCGACGTGGCGTTATCGCGCGAAAACCCAAACCGCCGATGACGAAGGTGTCCCCGATGATTTCGGTCCCAAACTCACCAGCCAGCGTTTGCGCGTCGTCCGTTGGGCCTTCGCCTTGCTCGTACTCACCGCGCTCGGCTTTCACGCTTATTGGGGACTTTTCTCGACCGGCCCGTTGAGCGAAAACGCAGCCTTTGCCGCGCTCAAAAACAAACGCGATCAACGCAACCGCCGCGACGACGAAGCTAATTTGCGCGGCTGGATATTCGACCGGCATCGTGATTACAAAAAGACGTTGGCGAAATATCGCTTTTTGAATGGGCAGATCATTCGTGATTATCCGTTGGGGCAGGCCGCCGCGCATTTGATTGGGTACGCCGGACTCTTGCGCGGAGACGCCGCGATGGAACGCGCCGTCGTCGCCCAGCCGCCGCGCGAAGAAAGCAAAAGCTGGTGGGAAAAAGTTTCGCCCTTCAGCAACGAACAGAAAGTGCAGGTCGGCCCCGACCTCGTGCTGACGATTGATTACGATTTGCAACAGACCGCGTTTGAACAGTTGCGCGGCAAGCGCGGCGCGGCGGTCGTTATCAATCCGCAAACCGGCGAAGTGCTGGCGCTGGCGAGCGCGCCGAGCTTCGATCCTGACGATGTGAACAACAACGCTACGTGGTCGAAGATCAGAAATGACGCCAAAAACAAACCGCTGCTCAATCGCGCGCTCGAAGAATATTATTTGCCCGGCTCTACGTTTAAGGCCGTCACCGCCGCCGCCGCCCTCGAAGCCCGCAAAGACAATCTTGAATTCAGCAGCGTCGCCGGTGGTTGGACACCGCCTAACTCAGGCCGCCCGATTCGTGACGACGAAGGCGAAGCCCTCGGCAAGCTCAATCTCACCGAAGCCTTTGTGCATTCATCGAATCAATACTTCGCGCAACTGGGCGTAGAGCTTGAGCGCCAGCGCATGGGCGAAGCCGCGCAACGCTTCGGCTTGCAATTGCACGCGACCGGCGCGGCTTCGATTGGCACCGGCGTTGAGCGCGGCCTGTGGAACTCGCGCAATAAAATTCTGTCTGATGTGTTCGCGCCGCTGTACTCCACGTTTGTGAATGGCGGGCGGACGAGCAAATACGATCTCGCGCTTGAGAGCATCGGGCAGGGTTACGTGCAAGCGACACCGTTTCAGATGGCGCTGATCGCGGCAGGCGTAGCCAATCTGCAAGGCATGGTGATGCGGCCCAAGATTGAAATTGACGCGCAACCCGTAGCGATGAGTCAGGCGATGACGGCAGAAACCGCAGCGCGTGTGCGGCAACTATTCGCGGCGGTCGTACAGCGCGGTACGGCCAGCGGCCCCGGCTTCGGCGGCTTGCTCAAACCGCACGGCATCACGGCGGGCGGCAAAACGGGTACGGCGCAACGCGAACAAGTCGTGATTGATCCGGCGACTGATAAGCCCGTGATGATCCGCGACGCGCAAGGCCGCCAACGCATCAAGAAAGAGTTTCGCATTGATTCATGCTTTATCGGATTTGCGCCGCTCGAAAACCCGCAACTGGCTTTTGCCGTAGTCGTTGAAGGCGGTGGGTACGGCGCAAAGACGGCCGCGCCCATTGCGGCGAGGTTGGTGATACGCGCTAAAGACCTCGGCCTGTTGACGGTGGCTCCCGCTACCCCTGTGCGCGAAAAATAGTCAGCGGAGCCGTTGACGTACCTTGCTCACAAACAAAGATCACGAGGTGAGCGGAAAATTAAAATTACGGAACTCTATTTGATTTATCCGCTCGGACGCGAGCGATATCCGGGTAAAACCGCAACGATGGTGTGAGTTCGTTTTACTCCGCGATGCTTGCCAGAATGAGTAATAGGCAGTTAAGAGGGCGTGAGTGCCCACAACCTGCGAAATCCGGCAGGCGACACATCCTGTCAGGGAATGCAAGGTTTGCGCTTTTCAGATATGACAGATGCGGGGGCAGGGAAGATATTGCACGCCGCTGAAAATATTTCTTCGGGCAAGTTGAAATGAGCAGGATTGCTTTACTAGCGTGAGTCACGTTCCCAACGTTCGAGTGCGGCGATGATCCAGTCGCCGCGCGTGGCGGTTGGCTGGCGTTGTTGTTCGAAGGCGATCAGGCGGTTGGCCACAGCCTGATCGCCTCTGGCACGGATCAGTAGTTTGCGCAGCAACTGAGCTTCAGTGAGAGGTTTAGCTGTTTGAGGCTGGCCTGCCTTATTGCCGCGTGTGAGTTTGATGCCGACGGCGATGGCGACAGCAATGCCGATCAAGATCGAATAAAACATGGCGATGATCCCTTCACGTTAATTACTTGGCATCGCGTTCCCAGCGTTCGAGCGCTGTGCGCAACCAGTCGGCGCGTTTGCCTTCGAGGTTGCGTAGCCGTTCGTGTTCGATGAGGCGTTCGACTTTGGCTTTGTCGCCGAAGGCTTTGCGCAACAGTTGTTGATAGAGTGCTGATTCGTTCGTTTCGGCTGCTGGCTCTTTTGTGTCAGAGACGTGTTGCAAGCCGAAGTAAGTCAAAAAGGGAAGCAAGCCAAGCAAAAAACACATAGCTGATTACCTACCTGATAAAATTCGTAACGGGGCCGCCGTTTACGAAGTGAAGCCTGCCGCATAAGATTACCGCCAGCTTGTCATAACAATTTTATTTTGAGGAATTTTGATGAATCTGTTTGAAGAACTTCAATGGCGCGGACTCGTCCACGACCAGACGGGCGAAATCGCCGAGGCGTTAGCGAATGAAAAACTTACGGCCTATATCGGCTTCGACCCGACCGCCGCGAGCCTGCACGTAGGTTCGCTGCTGCCCATGATGGCGCTCGCGCGCTTGCAGCGTTTCGGACATTCTCCGATTGCGATTGCGGGCGGCGGCACGGGCTTGATTGGCGACCCCAGTGGCAAAACCAAAGAGCGGCAATTGCTCACTACGGAACAAGTCGAACAAAACCTCATCGGCATCAAAGAACAACTAAGCCGCGTGCTGGATTTTGAAACGAAAACTAATCCCGCGCGCATCATCAACAACGCCGACTGGCTGTCGCCCATCACGATGATCGAATTCATGCGCGACGTAGGGAAGCATTTCACCGTCAATTCGATGCTGGCGAAAGAATCAATCAAGCGGCGCTTGGAATCAGCCGACGGTATTTCTTTTACCGAATTCACTTATCCGTTGTTGCAGGCTTACGACTTCCTCGTGCTTTACGATAAATACAAATGCACCTTGCAACTGGGCGGCAGCGACCAATGGGGCAACATCCTCGCGGGCGTAGACTTGGTGCGTCGGTTACGCGCCAGTAAGGCGCACGGCCTGACGATGCCGCTTGTGACGACTTCGGCGGGCGTTAAGTTCGGCAAGACCGAAGCGGGCGCGGTCTGGCTCGACGCCAAGCTGACTTCGCCTTATCGGTTTTATCAGTTCTGGCTCAACACCGATGATCGTGATGTGGTGAATTATCTGAATTACTTCACGTGGCTGACGCGCGAAGAGATCGCCGATCTCGCCGAGAGCCTGAAAACACAGCCCGAAAAGCGCGAAGCCCAACGCACGCTCGCCCGCGAAGTCACGCGGATCGTTCACGGCGAAGCGGCCTTGCAAGGCGCATTGCAAGCGTCTGAAGTTTTGTTCGGCAAAGAGTTGACGGGGTTGAGCGCGAACGATCTGCTCGACATTTTTAACGAAGTGCCTTCAACCGAGCTCGTCGTCGCGCAACTGGCTGAACGTCCGCTGCCGTTGGCTGAATTGCTTGTCACGACCGGCGTTGCGCCTTCTAAAAACGAAGCGAAGAAGCTGTTGCAAGGCAATGGCATTTGTGTAAACAACGTGCGTGTGACCGAAGCGCAACGCGCGATCACGGCGGAAGATTTCATTGACCGACAAGTGCTGGTGTTGCGCAAAGGCACGAAGACTTATCACGTCGTCAGGTTGCTAGCGGAATAGAGGCCGAATAGAGGTAAGACAGCAATGACCAGAACCGAACTCGAAATCAAACTGAACCGTGATCGCGTGTGGACGCTCGAAACCTGGGGCGCTTATTCATCCGATGAACTGACGCGCGGCATTACGACCAGTCGTCACGACGCCGACAACCATTGGAGCGCGCTCGATCACCTCACGCATCTCGCCGGTATCGAAGTCGTATTCAATCGCATCATCCGCATGCATCTGTCAGGCGAAGGCGATCCGTTTGCCGCACTCAAAGGCGCTGACGGAACTTCGTTGCCGTTGGAACAGGTGATGGCGCGCGTGCATGCGCTCAATGAAAAATGGATCGTCGAACAGCGCGGCAAGAGCTTTGATGAAGTCGTCGCGTTGGGGCAACAGGTACGCGCCGATACGTTGGCTTTGCTGGCCGGACTTGCCGAAGAACAACTTAACGAGAAGATCAAAGGCGCGCCGTGGGGAGACGGTACGATTGGTGGCATTCTCGCCATCAACGGCGACCACGCGCGCCAGCATTACGGCTGGGTGACGAATGGACTCGCAAATTATTGACAAGCCCAGCCCGGCTCATTAGATTGCGGCTCAGGAGGAAATGGCACACATGAAAACGCAGAT